>NZ_JAMXEX010000012.1:0-61249 GCF_025370775.1 Ancylothrix sp. D3o
TTTAGCTGGCATAGACGGGCCTAATAAATTGCATAAATTTGTTTTTTCATTATACATTATAAGTGCGTAACAGCTTACTGCTTCTGGTAATGATGCCGGCAAGTCATACGTTGTGTTTGGCAAAACAAACACTACGGCAATTAATTTAAGTTCTCTCGGGACTGGTGGTTTTATCATCAATGGTGAGGCGGCGGGGGACGGGAGCGGCTGGAGTGTCAGCAGTGCAGGCGATGTCAACGGTGATGGTTTGGCTGATTTAATTGTTGGTGCTCGCAATGCTGATACTGCTTCTGGTAATGATGCCGGCAAGTCATACGTTGTGTTTGGCAAAACAAACACTACGGCAATTAATTTAAATTCTCTCGGTACTGGTGGTTTTATCATTAATGGTGAGGCGGCGGCGGACCAGAGCGGCAGATCAGTCAGCAGTGCAGGCGATGTCAACGGTGATGGTTTGGCTGATTTAATTGTTGGTGCTCGCAATGCTTCTGGTGGTGCCGGCAAGTCCTACGTGGTGTTTGGCAAAACAGACACTAATGCAATTAATTTGAGTTCTCTCGGTAGTGGTGGTTTTGTGATCAATGGCGAGGCGGCGTCGGACAATAGCGGCGGGAGTGTCAGCAGTGCAGGCGATGTCAACGGTGATGGTTTGGCTGATTTAATTGTTGGTGCTCGCTTTGCTTCTGGTGGTGTCGGCAAGTCATACGTCATTTTTGGTGGAGACTTCACCGGCGCTGTTACTCAACTAGGTACCGATGCTGTTGATAATCTCACCGGCACCGCCAATGGTGAAGCTTTAGTTGGTGCAGCCGGCAATGATATTCTCAATGATGGTGGCTTTACTAATATCCTGATGTATGGCGGTGCAGGAAATGACCGCATTGAGATATCAAATACTAATTTCCGCCGTTTGGATGGTGGTTTAGGCAATGATACTTTGGTGTTAACAGGAAGGGACATGAATTTAGACCTCACCGCCACTTCTGAGAAACCCAAAATTGCCTCTTTTGAAACTATCGACCTCACCGGCACAGGTAATAACACCCTAACTTTAAGTTATGGGGCACTGCTGAATTTGGTTGAAGAAACTCGCGCTTCTGGTGGTTTCAACCGTTTAACCATCTTAGGCAATATGGGGGATATGCTTGAGGAGTCATTCTTGAGTAGTTTCACTTTTAATGTTGCCGATGATTTTGTCACTTTTACCAAAGGTAATTTGGAAGTAAAAGTCCAGAATGGTGTGGGTGTCCCTACCCTCATGTAACATCTACGCTCCCAGAAACCCGGTTTCTTAGAGAAACCGGCGTTTTTGCCAATCAAAAAACCGAAAAAAACCCTAATTTCTGCCAAAAATCGCTTGACAATCAGCAGGCAGGTGTGATATGCTAAAATTGATAAGGAAGAACTATCTTAAATTTAAAACCAGAGGATGGCCGCTTTGGTTGCCCTCTTCAGCAAAGACCAAACCGGCCTGTAAGCACATAACCGAAAGAAGCGGTGAGTTTTGATTTAGATCCCAAAACTCACACACTCAAGACAGCTTATTTGGCTACAACTTCCACCGGCAATTTAGCAGCAGTCGGCAGGGTTGTTTCTACAACCGGCTCAGATTCAGCAGTAGCGGTGCTTTCACCCGCAAACCACCAGACAACAATAGCCGGCACAACCCCAAACAGCACACTCAGAGAAACAGGAATCCAGAAACGGACATCCAAAGCACCGACAGTGATAATCGCACCAAAGGCAAAATTTACGACATAAGTTACCACCGGCAGATTGAGAGCAGAGCGAGATAATTCAATAGGTTTATTGCCCCACAAAACAGCAGCCACCGTCATAAATAAAGCGCCGGTGCCAAACCAACCCGACAAATTACGATAAGGCATTCCAAAAAATTCGCCAACTTCTTGAAACTGCCAAAAAGGAAAAGCCGTTTGACTCATAGCCGGATCGAGAACTAAATCCCAAGCAGTCAGCAGAACCGCACCAAAAGAAATAGCAGCGACTTGTTGAACCAGCATCGGCAAATTAGTCCGAGACAAACCGGCACGAGCCAAGATATAGCAAACAAAACCCATGTAAAACCAAGACAAAGGAATTGTAAACGGCACCAAACCGGCAATTTTGTAGCCCAGTCCGCTTAGGTAATGGTAAGCGCCAAACGGAAAGCCGGTGCTAGTTCCCAGTAATTCGCTGCTTAAAGACAGCACTACAGAAGGCAGCATAAAAGCTAACCAGCGATATAAACCCAGTTGTCGATAGGCATAAAGGGCCACCGCGACAGCCCCTAAGATGATATATACCACTCCCCCACCGGCCATGCTCCACTGAAAAATCTTCTGGCCCACAGCCGATAAACTAACAATTAGTTCGGGATGGGGTAAAACCACCAACAATCCAGCCAATCCAAAAGCCATCGCCAGGATATGACCTAGCAGGCTGTAGCGTTCCGTAGTCATTAGTAGCTTCATCGAACCCCTCAAAATCCTTAAAAAATATCAACCTTGTAAAGCGCTTCTTAACAGTTTACAAATGTTTAACAAAAATCTATCCTCAGAATTAGGGAATCTCACCTAAATTCAGCTATTCCGGCGGTTTTCGTGGCCCCATATAAGTTTTTTTTATTTAAAATGGTTTTAAAGACAGGTTTGCTAAAGCAGACGCCCCAACTAAGGAAAAATACTTGTAACTCCCACCTCCCCTACAAGCTAAGGTTATTTTCCGCCTTAAAGCAGCAGTAAAACCCCCAACAAAAAGAAAAACTGCAAAAATCATGTGTCCCGGTAAGATTGGAGCAAGCGCGAATAACCTGCAAGATTTGGAGTAGTGAGAGAAAGTCGTGGCAATTGCAAGTTTAGGAATTGGTTTAGGAGTAGCCGCATTAGTGTTAGGGGCTGCCGGTGCAGCCATTGAGTTACAATTCCGCCGCCGTCCGGGGAATAAGTTAGAACTGGATGCCGGTAGCTGGCAAATGGAAAAAATCTCTCCCAACCGTTTATCAGTGGTGGGGGAGATGGAATTTCAAAATAAAACAGACAGCTTAGAAATCATGTTGCCGGATGTCAGCGCCGACGTGAAACTGCTGTCCAAGGGCAGTTTAGAGGGCATCACGAGCAAAACTCAAATTACTCCCCTCCACAAAGACGCACCGGCCCGCAACGACGGTTACTGGTTTGGCTATATCGTCAAAGTTGGCAAAACCACCCGCATGAAAATCGCTATAGATATAGAAGGCGATGATCTCAGTCAACTACAAACAGCTTGGGTAAAGGTAAATTATCTAACCTACGGCCCAGAGGGAAGAATCCCCAAAACCAAGCACGTTATTTTTCCCTTGCAATATCCAGAAGTTGGTACCGGCAAGTGGCGAAATAGCCCTGTCGCCGATGTGATGGCAATTAAAACCCATTTGCTGACTCACCTAGATCAGCCGGTAGAAATTGTCAAAAAATATGTCAGCCCCCAAGCACAGCCAGGAGATATTGTCACTATTGCCGAATCCCCGATAGCAATTATGCAAGGCCGGTTTATAGATCCAGCCACAATTAAACCAGGCTTTGTCGCTAAGCGATTGTGTTATTACTTTATGCCCACTTCCAGCCTGGCGACTGCTTGCGGGATGCAAACTCTAGTTAATATAGTCGGGCCGGTGCGCGTTGTCTTTGCCTTTGTCGTGGGGGCACTTGCCAAAGCTATTTTGCGGAAACCAGGGGTGTTTTATCAATTAGCTGGGGAACAAGCAAGACTTATTGACGATGTTACCGGCACCCTCTCACCCTATGACCAATTTATCGTCCTAGGGCCGGCCAACCCCCAAGAAGTCGTTGAGCAAATTAAAAGAGAAACCGGATTAGGTGCCGCCATTGTAGACGTGAACGACTTAAAAGCAGTTAAGATATTGGCAGCGACCACCGATGTATCTCAGGCATTGTTAGAGCAAGCCCTGCTCAACAACCCCGCCGGAAACGCCGACGAACAAACCCCCGTTGTTTTGATCCGCCCTAAAACAGGCAATTAAAACAGCCAAAGAGTCATTAGTCAACGGTCATTAGCCATTTCACAAACAACTATGGACAAATGACATTTGAGATCCCCCCCTAAAAAAGGGGGGAACACAAAGAAAATTTGACTTTTGACCAATGACTAATGACAAAGGACATTTGAGCCGTATAACCGGCCCAGACCAAAAAAACCCAACCATCCAACCAACAACCATTTACGGAGGGTGGCGAAAACACTAAAACAGTAAATAGGTTTATCGCCGCAAAACAAATGAATTCTGTTGCGACCTCCCAAACACCCAACACAGTCGTCCGCCCCGTTGCCTATCGGGATCTCGAAATTCTCGAAAAACGCCTAACCTCGGCAGAAGACGACCAAAACACAAACGACTTCGAGCAAAACAGCAAACTTGTCGGTCAAGTCCGGCGCTGGTATGGCTTGATCAAACTCCTCAGCCTCTTTCCCAACCCCTACCAGCACCTATTTTGCTCCTATATAGCCGAACAAGAAGGACAACTGCGAGGCAACATCCAAATATCCCCCTTTAACCGCACCCGGAGTACATGGCGGGTAGATCGCGTTTGGGTAGACCCTACCGTATCTAAAAACGGCATCGGTTCAGTATTGCTGCGGCACTGTATGGAAGCGATCTGGGAGGCTCGCACTTGGCTACTCGAAGTCAACGTCAACGATAAAGACGGCATGGCATTATACCGGCAAAACGGCTTTCAACCGCTTGCCCACACAACCTACTGGGAAATCAACCCAGAAACGATCCGTGAACTGGCAGAACGTGAAACCGACTTACCCAACTTATTGCCGGTCAGCAACGCCGACGCCCAACTGCTCTGTCAACTCGACACCGCCGCCATGCCACCGGTTGTCCGGCAAGTCTTTGACCGGCACATTCAAGACTTCCAAACCAACATCGTCAGCGCCCTGCTCGAAAGCATCAAACAATGGCTCACCCAAACCGAAACCGTCAGCGCCTACGTTTTTGAACCGCAGCGCAAAGCAGCTATCGGCTATTTCCAACTCAGCCTTTCTCGTAAAGGCACCCAACCCCACAGCGCCCAATTAACCGTGCACCCCGCTTATACCTGGCTTTACCCAGAATTGCTATCTCAAATGGCCCGGATAGTCGGCGACTTACCCCCCCAATCCCTAGAACTCGCCTCCTGTGACTACCAGCCAGAAAGAGAACAATACCTCGAACAAATCGGCGCAAAACGCATCTATCACACTCTATTAATGTCGCGTTCCGTCTGGCACAAACTGCGAGAAACTCGACTCAGCCCCCTTGAAGCCTTGCAGCTAACCGAAGTCCTCCAAGGTTTAGGAGCCGCCCGTAAACCGGTTCCCAGTCGGCTTTCTTGGCTCAGCGGAACCCCTACCCCCTCCACAGGAGAAATCAATCCCCTCGCCACCGCAACCCCCGATCCCCCAAACACTCCCAGAACCTCCCTAACGGTCGAAACCAATAACCCCCTCCCCGACACCGATAACCCTCCGCCTAATGCTTAAAAATGGACTTTGATTTCTTTGCGGGACTCAAAGCAGAGGTCAGAGTGGCCGGTAGTTAAACAGGACTTAGGCATTCAGATTTTTAAAGTGGAGCAGGCATCTTGCCTGCTCATAGCGGACAGGATGCCCGCTCCACAGAGAAGTTACCTTTTTAAAGCGGATTTGGTATCAGACTTTAAAAACCGGGTTTTTTAGGCAAAAAGCAGAGGCAAAGGTCTTGAATGTTGCTGAAGAAATAGGTCTGTAAAGCCTTTGCCTTTCTCCTAGGAGAGAGAATCCCCCAGATAGTCATTTGTCAAGAGTCAAGAGTCAAGCAGTCATTAGACTATGGACAAATGACTAATGACAATCAGAGAGAAAAAAAGATGGTCTCAAAAATTTCTGCCTTGGCCCTGGATATTGGCAATAAACGCATCGGAGTTGCCGGTTGTGATGGTTTAGGACTCTTCGCCACCGGCCTCACCACCATAGAACGCAAATCCTTTGAACAAGTCGTTGCAGAATTGCAATATTGGGTCAAAGAACGCGAAGTTCAAATTCTCGTCGTTGGTCTTCCCTACTCAATGGATGGATCGCTCGGTTTCCAAGCAAAATCTATCCAAAAATTTGCCGAAGCCGTCGCCGAAGCCCTAAATTTGCCGATTGAATATGTCGATGAGCGTCTCAGTTCTGTTCAAGCAGAAGAAATAATCGTCTCTCAAAAACGCTCACCCTCCCGCAACAAAGCACTCATCGACCGCAAAGCAGCCGCTCTGATTTTGCAGCGATGGCTCGACACAAATAGCGTTAGGCGGAATATCTCCCCGCCGTGATATTCTGGTGAGTGCGATTGACCACAACCGCAACTCTTCCTGATTTGGACTTTCATTATCTATGTTCTCATCCCAACCCCCAAGAGAAAACGGACGACCGCCCTCTGATGAAACCGTCACTGTTATGGATGAAATGGGGCAGACCCTCCAGTGTTCCGTTGAGCATTCTTTTGACCTAGACGGGCAAGAATATCTGCTACTAATGCCCATAGACACACCGGTAGAAATTTTTTCTTGGGTTGGCGAAGATCAAGACGACGACGAAGCCCATCCTGTCGAAGACGAAGCCGAAATCGATAAGCTATTTCCCATTGCCAAAGCCGTCCTCGAAGAACAAAACCTCACCCTCAAACGCACCGCCGTTGTCCTCACCGTCGAAGGCGACTTACCCGAATGGACACCCGAAAACGAAGAGAACGACAGCGATGGAGCCCCTGAAGGCGAATATGAGGAACTTCAGTGGATCGCCAGCTTCTATAACGAAGAACAAGAATACGGCATCTACAGTCCTCTTGATCCTTTCTTTGTCTTGGCTCGGGTTAATGCAGCCGGTGAACCTGAACTTCTCTCTCAAGAAGAATTCAAAGAAATTGAACCCATGTTACCGGCCATTGAAGGCATGATCGAAGACCGTCTTTTTGAAGAATTAGACGGCGAATAAAAGTTTAGAGTTTAGAGATTAAAAGAAACCCGTAAAATCTACGGGTTTTCAGAAGATAATCTAAACTCTAAAAAAACAATGGCATTTAAAAAACAAGATTTAAAGCCCTTGAAAAATAAGGCTTTGCCAAAAACTTTACTAAAAAGCCAAGCAAGCAAGAACACTATTTAGGTAGGATGCAAAATCTTTAACAAACAAAGTTTTAACACTCTAAAAAAGACAAAAAAACGAGCGTTGTCTTAAACGACAAAACAAATAGCTCAAAGACTGATATTGACCGCGAAATATAACCAAAAATATCAACACAGTTGTTTCAATAAAAATGGCTAAAGGCATATTAAAGTGGTTGTTTTTTTTGGGCGTACCCGCAGCAGTAGGAATTGCCGGTTGGCAAAGTTGGTCATGGTGGAATGAAGTACAACAACCCGTAGCAGCCGCGACAACAAAACCCAAACCCGTCTTACTTGAAATTCAACCAGGTACCGCCGCCGGAGAAATAGGCGAAAAATTAGAAGCCCAAGGACTGATCCGTTCTGCTGAAGCTTGGAAACTGTGGAGCCGGTGGCTAGGCCGGCAAGATCCCAGCGGCGGCTTCAAAGCCGGCACCTACCAACTTTCACCAGCCGAACCGATGCAAGAACTGGCAGCCAAAATATGGGCCGGTGATGTCGTCAAACTGAGTTACACCATCCCCGAAGGCTGGTCGATCAAAAAAATGGCCGCCTACTTTGAACAGCAAGGCTTTTTCAAAGCAGAAGACTTTATCAAAGCCGCCAGTGAGATCCCGCAAGCTGAGTTTCCTTGGCTTCCCACCGGCTTACCCCACCTCGAAGGCTATTTATATCCAGACACCTATAAAATTGCCGGTGACAGCCTCACCCCCCAAGCGATCATTAACCAAATGTTGCGCCAGTTTGAACAAATAGCCTTGCCGGTTTACCAACAAAACAAAGACAAAACCAAACTCAACCTCAAAGAATGGGTAACACTGGCTTCTATTGTCGAAAAAGAAGCAGTCATATCCACAGAACGCGGCATCATAGCTGGAGTATTCAGCAAGAGACTAGAAATAGGCATGACCTTGGGAGCAGACCCCACCGTAGAATATGGTTTAGGAGTGACTCAAACCCCGGATAAACCCTTAACATTAAAACAAGTCAGCATCCCCAACCCCTACAACACCTATATCAACACCGGCCTGCCGCCCACCCCCATTGCCAGCCCAGGGATAGAAAGCTTAAAAGCCACCCTTTCTCCTGAAAAAACAGATTATCTTTATTTCATGGCTCGCTATGACGGCTCCCACATTTTCAGCCGTACCCTAGCCGAACATGAGGCAGCAGTTGGTAAAATTCGAGACGAGCGTGATGCAAAACGCACCAATTAACCATTAACGAAGTAAAAAAAAAATGTCTTGGGGCAAACTCTTACAACCAGACTTAGTATTAGGAGACTCAATCTTGAGGCTCACACCGGAAGTTTTACAACAACATCAACTTAAAGGACTCGTCCTCGATGTTGATGAAACCCTCGTTCCCCTCAAAGTCCGCGAAGCTTCCGACGAACTGCGGCAATGGGTCGAGCTTGTCCGGCCTTCTGTTTCCCTGTGGCTACTCAGCAACAACCTCAGCGCCAGCCGGATCAGCAGCATCGCTCATTCGCTTAACGTTCCCTACATTTTAGGCGCCGCCAAACCCTCGCGGCGCAAACTCCGACAAGCCGTAGACAAAATGAATTTGCCGGTGGAACAAGTGGCAATGGTAGGCGACCGGCTCTTTACCGACGTTTTGGCCGGCAACCGTTTGGGGATGTTCACCATCCTTGTTGAACCGATGATAGACCCCAACGATGCGATGCGCCGTTACCGCTGGCGAACTTTTGAAGTCTGGTTTTCTCAAAAACTCGGAGCCACGCTAACTCCGTAACAAAACGAAACAAAACGTTAGGGATCGACACAAACCGAAATATAAAGAAAACATTATGAAATAAACCACTTTGAAATATTGCTGGCATGATAAAGATAGTTCAAATGGGGTCAGCCGATATAAAGACCCTAACCATAAAAAAGCACTATATAATATCCAAAGCGCCAGCCTTCCAAGACGGGAGACTGGCGCTTTGGTTTTGACAGTTTTTTCGGCCAGAGTTCAGACAAAGTACAGACGAACTGCTGCGAAAGTCTCTACTGACCAATGACCAATGACTTTTGACAAATGACCAATCAAACAATCGTTATTAAAATAGGCACATCGACGCTTACCCAACCGGCCACCGGCAACTTAGCCCTTTCTACCATTGCCAGCCTTGTCGAAACGATCATCAGCTTAAAACAACAAGGCTATCGCGTGGTTTTAGTTTCCTCCGGCGCCGTTGGGGTGGGGTGTGCAAGACTGGGAATGAAAACCAGACCCCGCAGCATGGCCCTTAAACAAGCCGTCGCCGCCGTTGGACAGGGCCGGTTAATGCGTGTGTATGATGACTTATTTACAACATTAGGCCAGCCGGTAGCGCAAGTGCTGCTGACTCGGACAGACTTAGTACAACGCAGCCGTTATTTAAACGCCTATAACACTTTTCAAGAATTGCTGAGGTTGGGAGTGGTGCCGGTGGTTAATGAAAACGACACCGTAGCCGTAGAAGAATTAAAATTTGGCGATAACGACACTCTTTCAGCCCAGGTAGCCAGCTTGATCGAGGCCGATTGGCTATTTTTGCTCACGGATGTAGACCGGCTTTATTCTGCTGATCCGCGCAGCAACCCAGATGCTAAGCCTATTCCCCTCGTCCAAAGTTTAGATGAACTGGAAAAACTAAGCGTCCAAACCGGCGGAAGTGGTACAGCTTGGGGAACCGGGGGAATGGCCACCAAAATAGAAGCTGCTCGCATTGCCACCGGCGCCGGTGTGCGAACGGTGATTACAAACGGCGCAACACCGCGTAACGTCGAAAAAATCTTACAAGGAGAATCAATAGGCACTCAATTTGAGCCTTCTCTGTTGGCAGATCGCGCCCGCAAACGCTGGATCGCGCATGGTTTAATTCCCTCCGGCAAACTTTATCTGGATGAAGGGGCTGTGAGGGCGATTTCTAACCAGGGCAAATCTTTGCTGGCGGCGGGGATTAAAACAGTAGAAGGAGAATTTAATACCTCAGATGCGGTGGTGCTGTGCGATGAGGCCGGTCGGGAAATGGCGAGAGGGTTGGTGAACTATACCAGCGAGGAATTACAAAAAATTCGCGGCTGTCGTAGCCAAGAAATTCCTGTGATTTTGGGTTATGCCGGTGCCGAAACTGTTGTCCACCGGGATAATTTAGTGTTGAGTAATTAGTTTTTTGTCATTTGTCCTCTGTCTTTTTTGTTATAAAAAAATACCCAATTTTTCTTAATAACCAATGACAAAGGACAAAGGACAAATGACTATTAACGATTGAGCATAACAATTTCTGGGGGTGCAATTTCAGCAGAAGCGAGGCCGGTGCTACCAGAATTTAACCCTGGTTTTTTAATTGGCAGTTCTCGGTGGCTTGATTGCGAAAAAGGTTTGAGAGACTTATCTGCGGAGTCTGGTTGTGGTGGTGTTTGGGAGTTTGAATTGTTAGATAACAAAGACAGACCGCTTACTGCACCGGCCATCAAAGCAGCATAGCCAACATATAAATGTCCTGTCCGCAGATTAAAACCTGTGCTTGGTTCAGCTTGCTGCCAAGAAGGGACAACAGATTTTGCAGAGTCGGGGGTAGGAATGGAGGCGGCGAGTTGAGTGCCGTTTAGTCCCAAAGCATCACCGAGCCGGCGAACAAAACCTCGCACATAGATATCTTCTGGCAGACGTTCAATTTGGCCGTTTTCGAGGGATTCCAGGTGAGGGAGGGGGACAAGGGTATGCCAGTGTAGTTGTTGCAGCGAGAGAAATTTGGCTTGGCGGCGGGTTCGCAATTCTTGGCCAATTTGCCGCAGGCGTTCAGTCCGGGCAATAGCGCAGTTTTCGTCAGCCACTTGTTTAGAGTTGAGTTTCCAGGCTTGGGAGTTGCTACTACCAAAGAAAAAGGGTTTAAAACCAGAGGTAGGGGGTTGTTGGGGTGCCGGTGTGGGGTTTAGTGATTGTTGGGTGCCGGAGGTGGCGCGATGTTGTATAAGTGTTTTTAGGGCAATTCCGATAGCTTCTCTGGTGAGTGCTTTGAGAATCGCTTGGCTGGTTTGGCCGTTTTGGGGGTTTTGCGGTTGTAGCGTTGTGATGGCGCGATGGTAAACTTCACTTCGATACAATTCCCCTTCAATTTGCCCTAGTAAGTTTCTCAGTATCTCTTGAGACGATTCTTTTGGCGGTTGGCCGTTTTGGTTATCATCAGCGGCCAGTTTCGGTAACATGATGGGTTTTTTCTCCGTGAGTCGTATAAAACAGTATCTTTTGATAACAATTGCTGGGTATAAAAAATTTAGCCTGCTTTTAGGTAAGCGGGCGGAGAGTTTCGCTGGGATTAATAGTTAAGAAGATACTGCCGGTTTGCCTAGTAACTTTTCATAGAAAAAGTTTGCCAATCAGGACGATTTTAAGTTATTTTGCCATCAAAAAGCCTTAGCAAAACCAAACACAGTTTAGGCTTTTAATGATTTAGCTTTGGCCCTTTACAGGCGAGATGCCTGCCAACACCTAAAAAATCAAGGCTAGAGATGTTATCCAAGTATTAAAATTCAAACAAAAACATCATTAAGCATCTGTATTTAATTGTGTAGCAGGCGTTCTATCTAGCATTGCATTAAAAGCAGAAAATCAAGCTATAAAGTAGGGACTTGAGTTTCTTGTAATTTTTGCAGATGTTTCGGGCAGAAATTGGCTACTCCAACAGCGATAACTTTGCCTGAGTAGGAGGCTTTGGCTACCATTTGTTCTTGAGTTCCGCCTTCTGATATCATTGCCAGGACAATTTTGGTAGCAAATTCGGTAACTGTGGAACCGCTATCAAAAGCTGTGCAAGCATCGCGGGCAATTTGATTTGCTTTGGCGTTGCCCATTTGTTTGTGAATTTGGGCTTCTTCGGGGGTTAATTTTTGTTGGAGTTGAGTTTCAAAGTTGCCGGCTTTTACGGGAATTGCTGTTAGTAAAATTAGGGCTGTTGTTAAGGTGGTTAGGGTTGGTTTTAGCATGGTTGGTTTTTTGTTATTTTAACCGCAGATAAACGCAGATAAACGCGGATGGGTTTAGGGTGGGATGTGGGTTTTTAGTTCGCCACTAGGGGAGGTTTTTGTGTCAACATAGATAAGTATTTTCTATATTGACACAGGGACGCCGATAATGTCTGCTCCAAGTAATGCTCTTTTTCACCGCAAAACTTTCAATATTGCGCTGGGGGGGTTTAGTTTTCCGCCGGATCTGGAAATGCGCCACACAAAAATTCTCCAGTGGATCGCGGCTTTGGAAAATGGCACTTTGGATGAAATTAAAGAAGTGTCTTTGCATGGAAGTTTTCTTAACGATATTTTTAAAGAGGTTTTGGGGTATCGTTCTGTTATTCAAGGAGAGGGGAAAATTTGGGAAATTTACGCGGAACAAACTATCTCGGCGAGTGGGGGGATAGCTGATGGTGCTTTGGGTTTTTTTACGGCAATTGAGAAGAGTAAGGGAAAGGTGAAATTGTCGGGTAAAATTGTTGCACCCATTGAGTTAAAAGCTGCTAAAAATGACCTCGACCGGCCCGCACCCGGACGTAAAGACTCTGCGGTTGATCAGGGATGGGGTTATGCAAATTGTACGCCTGATTGCCGGTGGATTATTGTCTCAAATTATCGGGAATTGCGGTTATATCAAACAACGAAGAGCAAAGTTTATTATGAACAGTTTTTCCTAAGAGATTTGAAAGATTTAGATGGGTTTAAGAGGTTTTATTTTTTGCTTTGCCGGCAGAATTTTTTAGCCAAAAGTCCTCAAGCTTTATCAGTTATAGATGAACTGCTGGCAAAATCAAATGAGGCGCAGGAAGAAATCACCAAAAAACTTTATGCCGAATATAAAGAAGTGCGGTTTAATTTGGTAAAGCATTTTCAATTTCAAGGTGCAAAAAACATCATAAATCAAGATGCAGTTTTAATCGAAAAAGCACAAAAAACCCTCGACCGGATTTTATTCATTGCTTTTTGTGAAGATAGAGGTTTATTGCCAGAAAGAACGATTGCTAAAGCGCATGATCATAAAGATCCCTATAACCCTCGGCCAATTTGGGAAAATTATAAAGCAATTTTTCGCTGGGTAGATCAGGGAAATGATGACCCACCAATTGCTGGTTATAATGGTGGTTTGTTTAAACTTGATACAGTTTTAGATGAGCAACTTTTTGTTACAGATTTGCTTTGCAGCCAACTGAAACAATTAAGCAGATTTGATTTTGATACAGAGGTTTCTGTTGATATTTTAGGGCGAATTTTTGAGCAGTCTGTAACTGATTTAGAAGAACTAAAAGCAGAAACCACCGGCACCCAATTTGATAAAAAGAAAGGCAAAAGAAAAAGCCAAGGAGTCTTTTATACTCCTGCTTGGGTAACGCAATATATTGTAGAAGTTGCACTTGGTGGATATTTGAAAAGACGAGAAAAGGAACTGCACGATAAATTTGAGTTAGAAAACATCCCAGAAAAAGCAACAAAAAAGCGAAAAGAAGCAGAAATTAAGTTTTGGGAAACTTACCGCGATGAAGTTTTGAAAAACACACGAGTGCTTGACCCCGCTTGCGGTTCCGGTGCATTTTTAATGGCGGCTTTTGATTATTTGTTGCAGGAATATGAACGGGTAAATTTAGCTTTGGCGGCGTTGGAAAATACCCCCGGACAGCGGAGTTTGTTTGATTTAAATACGAGCATTTTAAATAATAACTTATACGGGGTAGATTTGTCGGCGGAGTCAGTGGAGATTACGAAACTTTCGCTGTGGTTGAAAACGGCAGAAATGGGAAAACCTTTAACTTATTTGGATGAAAATATTAAGGTAGGAAATTCCATAGTTGGGGATTCGCGTTTTGCCGAAAAAGCGTTTAATTGGGAAAAAGAATTTGCTGAAGTTTTTGCAGATGGGGGGTTTGATGTGGTGATTGGAAATCCTCCTTATGTGCGACAGGAGTTGTTATCGCCAATTAAGCCTTATTTGCAGGCAAATTATGAATCTTACGATGGGGTTGCAGATTTATATACCTATTTTTATGAAAAAGGTTTGAAGCTGCTTAAAAAAGGCGGTTTGCTGTCTTATATTGTGACGAATAAATGGCTGCGCGCCGGGTATGGGGAAGCATTACGCCGGTTTTTTGTCAAGGAGGGAATTATAGAAAAAATTATCGATTTTGGACACGCGCCCATTTTTGAAGATGCGGATACTTTTCCTTGTATTCTTGCGCTGAGGAAGCCAGATTTTTCAGAGAATGTAGCAGAAAATAAGGTGATTGTTTGTGCGGTTCCGCGTGAATGTTTGGCAGATATTAACTTGAGTCAATATGTGGAAGAAAAAAGTTATAAGATTTCGCAGTCGCGTTTTACGGCGGATGCTTGGAGTTTGGAACCGGCAGAAGTTGATGAGTTAATGCAGAAAATTAAGCGTGTGGGAATTCCGCTGAAAGATTTTGCCGGCGTTAAGCCTTATCGCGGAATTTTAACCGGCTTAAATGATGCGTTTTATATTGATGAAGCTACAAAAAATCGTTTGATTCAGGCAGATACGAAATGTGCGGAAATTATTAAGCCTTTTCTGCGGGGACAAGATATTAAACGCTGGCATTGTGAATGGCAAAATCTGTGGTTAATTTTTACCCGTCGTGGGATTGATATAGACGCTTATCCTAGTGTGAAACAATATTTAAACCAGTATCGGAAAAATTTAGAACCTCGTCCCAAAGATTGGGATATTATTAAAAATGGTGAATGGAAAGGCAGAAAATCGGGCAGCTATAGGTGGTATGAAATGCAGGATGCTGTTGACTATTGGCGAATGTTTGAACAGCCTAAAATTATTTATCAAGAAATTAACACTTTTCCTAGTTATGCCATAGATATAAATAGTCACTTTCTAAACAACAAAGTTTTTCTTTTACCCAAAGCTGATTTGTATGTTTGTGCTTGTCTTAATTCACCGATAGGGTGGTGGATAGCACATCGATTATTTCCTAAGATGATAGGCGATGCTGTGACTCCGCGTGGTGATTTGATGGTTGATTTTCCCATCGCAATTCCTACAGATGAAATTCGCGCTGAAATTGAACCAAAAGTGACGCGGTTAATTGAAATCACCAAAATTAATCAACAAGCGTATCGAGAGGTCTTAGACTGGCTGCAAATTGAACAAAATATCGAGAAACCTGGACAAAAATTAGAAGATTTTGCGAGTTTGGAGGCTGACGAATTTATTGCGGAAATTAAAAAGCGAAAACCCAAAGGAAACACAAGTTTAAGTCCGGCGGGATTAAAAGCAGTGAGAGAGGTTTATAATGAGTATGCACCGGCTATATCGTCTCGAAAAGCTGAAGCGTTGAAATTAGAAAAGCAACTCTCAGATTTAGTTAACCAAGCTTATGAGTTAACCCCAGAAGAAATAAACTTGATGTGGAAAACAGCGCCTCCGAGAATGCCGGTGATTAGATGATGTTTGAAGAGAAGTTGTCGATATTCTTTAATTTTCCTGAATGTAAGTACCAAGAAAGACTAATTGATTAATGATTTCTGCCGCAGATAGAGTAGAAATTAATCTTTCAATTGCCCGCAACTGTACGCCTACCGAGTAACTTTGACGTTCCGAAACAATAATGCCGGTGTGGGTTCTTTCTTCCGCCATATAGATTGAATGAAGCCGGCAGAAATCTTTCGCGTTATAGGTGTATATAACGCGACTTTGTTGAGTTGCCCAAATAAGCTGCTCATCATCCGACTGACTAAGATTATTAGCTTCCGAGGTTGTTATTAAATCAAAACCGGCATTTCGCAAAGCTTTGATTAGCGCCTTTCTTGGCGTATCTTCATCCAAGTATAAACGAATCTTACTCACGACAATTTACCCGCCTTATATTCAGCTTCTAGCCGTTGATATTCTGCCTTTTCTTCTGCGAGTAAATTCTCAATTAATTCTTGATTAGCGTGATAGTAAGCCAGCGCAGCATACACCTGCCCTAAACTCAAAAAATCAAACTCTTGAGCAATTTCTTCAGGAGTCATACCTTCTTTGTAAAGAACAGCAATTGCTTGAACCGAAACTCGTGTACCTTCAATGCGAGGCCGGCCACCACAAGTCCCCGGAGTACAAACAATTAAAGTACCAATATCAATAGCAGTCGTTATCATAAATACCTCATCTATTTTTTCTGATTATAACAAATTTAAATTATGGCTGGCATTGAGACAAACTTAATGTCAGCCATAAAAAAAGCCCTTTAGGGCTTATTAAGTAGAAGCACTTAATTATTTGTAGGATGGGTAGAGCGTAAGCGATACCCATCAAAGCCTCTGTTGGGTTTCGTTCCTCTACCCAACCTACATTACACCCTGAGTTTAATTAAGTTGACTTACTTACAAACTTCTATTTAACGTTCTGGGAATAACTGACAATAACCATCATCAGCCTTATTAACCTCAGCCAAACGAGAATGACCAAAACGATCCATCCACTTCTCCAAATAAACACGATTTGCCAACTTTTCCTTATTATCAGAAGTCGTCAAAGGAAAAGGAGCCAAACCTTGAATAGCAGCAGTTGTCACACAAAACATAGACTTTTGGAAACTCTGACAAATTTGCACCCGCAAATCATCTTCACCGCGACAACTTTGCCGATAAATTTTATGCAAATATTCAGGCACAAAATGCCGCATATCCTGCATTAACTGAGTCGGAGGAATACCGGCACCCCCAATTGGCAAAGGATCAGCATAAAGTGCGCCATAAGCAAAATTTTCCTGTTCCACAGGAATTTGATAAGCTTGAGCATTATAAGAAATCACCCCAGGAAAAGGAGTACCCCGGAAAAAAACAGCCTCCACATAAGGCACCGCCGTATCCATCAAAAAAGTCAAATTTGCAGACTTTGGCAAAATCTCATAATCCTTTCCGCCAATCTTCACACTATAAGTAATTGGAAAATTTGCCGCCTCCACCAAACCATCTTTGATATGTTCCACCACCTGATTAATCGTCTTAATCTCACCGCGATCAAAACGGTCAGACAGCTTAATAAACATATCATACATAATCGTCCAAAACTGCCCCAACCCGCTATAATAAGCCAGCATTCGGATTTGTTCTGGCAGAAACTCAGGGAAAAGCCGGTGCAGCCCCAACATCAAAAAATTACCCTTCAACTTAGCTTGAATAGCCTTTTCAGCCAACTCATAAAACTCTGGCGTATCCACAAACTTATCTAAACCACCGCCGCCATGCCAAAGCATCGTTCTCATGCAATACTCAGCATACTCAAAATTAATCCTGTCATGGGCCCAATGATTCCATAACTTCTTAAAAGAAAACTCCCCATCAAAATACTTAAAAAACGGAAACAACTCTAAAAACTGATGAGCAGCAATGTATTTTAAATTCCGCGAATAAGCATCTAAAACTATCGCGTAACTTTTTAAAATCCCCACCACTTCCACCACATTTTCTTCCGAATGAGGTAACAAAGCATCCCCCGCCTCCAAACGCTCAATATAAGGCGCTAAAGGATGCTTAGAAGGTTTTAAAGTTGCAGCTGTCATAGTAGCGAACCCTCCAATTATAAAAAAATCAAAAACAAAGCCAGTATTTAATAATTTTAACCTCAATGTATAGCAGGCAGGATGCCTGCTCCACAGATTAGGTTATCCGCATCCATCCGCGTTTATCTGCGTGTATCTGCGGTTTTAAAATCTTCCGAATCAACCACCTGAGCAATAGCCGGCACATTCGTCAACATAGCCGTAGTTGTCGCCTCAGTCCAGCGAACAACCCAACTCGGTTGAATCCCCAACACCACAATAATAACGCTGAGAATAATCGCCGGAATACGATCCAACCAGCGTACCTGCGGTAAATTAATCACAGTTTCAGAAAGCCGGCCAAAAAACGCCCGATTTGTTAACAGCAAAAAATAAACCGCCGTTAAACCGGTGCCAACCATCGCCAGCAGAGTTTGAATTGGAAAAACCCCAAAACTGCCACGAAACACCAAAAACTCCGCAATAAACCCAACCATTCCAGGGATACCGGCACTTGCCATCACCCCCAAAATCATCAAACTACCAACAACCGGCAAACCTCTTTCGGGGTTTAATAAACCTTTTAAAACATCTAAATCTCTCGTTCCAGCCTTCTTATAAACAACCCCCACAAGCAAAAACAACAAAGCCGAAATTAAACCATGACTAATCATTTGAAAAACTGCCCCAACTAAACCAATCGGAGTAGCAGAAGCAGCAGACAAAAGAATGTAACCCATGTGACCAATTGAAGAATAAGCCACCATTTTTTTCATATCTGTTTGAGCAATTGCCGTAAATGCTCCATAAAGAACACTCACCACCGCCCAACTTGCCAACCAAGGCGCTAAATAAGCCCAAGCATCAGGAAACAAACCTAAACCAAACCGCAATAAACCATAGGTTCCCAACTTCAACAAAACCCCTGCCAATAAAACAGAAATTGGTGTGGAAGCCTCAACGTGAGCATCAGGTAACCAAGTGTGAAAAGGAACCAAAGGAATTTTGATACCAAAAGCAACCAAAATCACCGCCAACAAAATTACTTGATTTGTTAAAGGTAAGGCTGCCGATAAAACAGGATTATAAGCAAAGGTAGAAGCGCCTGAGAGTAGAACTAAACCCAAAAACGCCGCCAAAATCAAAATTCCAGAAACCGCCGTATAAAGCAGAAACTTAATTGCGGCATAACCGCGACGTTGCCCGCCCCAAATTGCGATTAAGAAATAAAGCGGAATTAATTCCAACTCATAGAATAAGAAAAAGAGCAAATAATCTTGAGCCAAAAATGCCCCGGCTACACCGGCATTTAACAAAAACAACAAAGAATAATAAAACCGGGGCCGGTTCACCGGCTCATAACTGCTAAAAATCGCAACCCACGTCAGTAAACCATTTAAAATCAACAGCGGAAGCGATAAACCATCCATCCCCAAACTGTAAGTTAAACCCAAAGCCGGAATCCAATTTAAAGACTCTTCAAACTGCATTACTGGCAAAGTTACATCAAATTTTGCCGTTAAAAAAAGAGTCCAGACAAAAATGCCCGCCGCAAAAATCAAACCTATTTGACGAGTACGAGCCGCACTCAAAGAACCCGGCCAGAACCCAATCAAAACCGCCGCCACAAGTGGAATCAAAATTAAAAGACTTAACATTATTTTCGTAGAGTGGGCTATGCCCACCGGCCTATGGTCAAAAAAGATAATTTCCAATGGTGAGCAGAGTCCCGAAGACTAAAGCCCACCATTTTTAAAAAAAGCCGGGTAATTAAAACGGCCAAATCGTGAAAAGCAACAACAAACTGACACCAATCACGATAGTAAGAACATAAAACTGCGATTGACCCGAAACATTATATTTCAAACCTTCAGAGCCAAAAATCGTACTCAACCCCACCAAATTGACGAAACCATCAACAACATAACGATCAAGCCAAGAAGTAAGTTTAGAAAAACGAACCACAGCAAAAACAACCGTCAACTTATAAAGCCGGTCAACGTAAAAATCATAAGCGAATAAATCTTGCAAAAATCTCGCTTGAGCAGACACCGGCCTCGACCAAGTTCTATCCAAAGGCCAAAACGCCTCAATAACCACACCACCCAAACCAGACAAAACCAACAACACCACCGCCGGCACATTGATATACATCAAATCTGGTAACAAAGATAACCGCCACATGAAAACCGGCGTTAACAGAGTCACAATCATCAAAGACACCATCGGCACCGCCATCGGCCAAGCCACCTCCGGGGCGCGGCGAGTTTTTTGCTGCGTTGGGCCCAAAAACACCAACCGAAACACCCGCGTCAAATTAAAAGCACTCAAAAAGTTAACACCAAGTAACACCGCTACGAGCCAAGGATCACTAACCCAAAAAACATCAATTCCCTTACGCAAAGCCCAAAAACCACCCAAAGGCAGCAGACCCACCAAACCGGCAGATCCCACCAAAAACGCCATCGTCGTTGCCGGCATCCGAGACCACAGACCCCCCATTTCTGTTAAATTTTGGTTATTCGTCGTTGAAATAATCGCGCCAACACTCATAAACTGCAAAGCCTTAGCAATGCCATGAGTCAACAAAAGCAAAAGCGCAAAATTCGTCCACTGTTGACCCACAGCTATAAAAACCAGCCCTAAATAAGCACTGGTGGAATGAGAAAGAGCCCGCTTAATATCAATTTGGGCAATCGCCACCAAAGACGCCCCTATCGCTGTCACCGTACCAATAACCATCAGAGCCGTAGAAGCCACCGGCGACAGCACAAAAATCGGCTGTAACTTGATCAAAATATAAGCGCCCGAAGCCACCACCACCGAATTTCGTAAAATTGAAGCTGGGTTTGGCCCTTCCATCGCCTCATCCAACCACAAATGCAGCGGAAACTGAGCACATTTACCTGTCGGGCCGGCAATCAAAGCCAAACCCAACAACGCCGCCACCGTTGGCGATAACTGAGCAGTTTCTGCCCACTGATATAGATCATTAAAATTCAAACTTCCCGCCATCGTCGCCAGAGCCACCACGCCCATCAAAAGCAGGATATCGCCCACCCGCTTCGTCAAAAACGCATCTCGCGCCGCCGTCACAACCAAAGGCTGAGCATACCAAAACCCGACTAATAAATAAGTCGAAAGCGTCAGCATTTCCAGCAAAGCGTAACTTAAAAACAAAGAATTACTAATGACCAAAGCACTCATCGCCGCCTCAAAAAAGCCCATCAAAGAAAAAAAGCGAGCCAACCCCCAATCTTTCTCTAAATAACCCAAAGCAAAAACCTGAGCCAGCAGGGAAAGCCCAGTTACCAATTCCATCGCTCCGACAGTGACACTAGAGATATCCAGCGCCAGTGATAAATCTAAATCAGCGAATTGCAACCAGTGAAATAAAATTTCAAAAGGTTCACGGTTCCAAGTCTCTCGAAGTAACACTGCACCGTGTATAAACCCTACAACAGTCATCAACAAATTAATATAAGCAGCCGGTCGCGGCCCCGTGCGGCGGATAATCCCCATTGACCAAGGCAAAGTTAAAACTGCCCCAATTAAGCCATAAAAAGGTATCCACCAACTTGTCAGCAGGAGAAATTGATTCATCTAAATTTCCTTTCAAATCACTAAAATGCCTCCCAGAGGGAAGGTTGTTTGTTGAAACTTTTTAGGGAGTTGGCACTCCCTGCTCAATCTGGGAGCAGGTGAGCCACCAGCATCCAGCAGAGCGATATGGTGATAAACCCCCTGAAAGACGTTTCAGAGAGTAGAGTCAAACCGAGTACGAATAATTTTAAACTTTCGATCACTTTAGCTTATCCTATCCATTGGCAGAAAGTATGCTTGCCAGACTAAAGAATCATAAATTAACCCGGTAATTTTTACTTATCGATTGCCATTATTAAGTTTTATTACTCAGTCGCCAAATTCTCGAAATAATCTTTTGAGCCGTCGCTTCAACTGTTCTGTTTTGGTGTAAAATGCCGGCTTTACTGATGTAGGGGCCGCCGGCATCCCTGGCAACACCAGACGCAAAAAAACCAAAGCTACAACGGCAATTTGCTTTACAAAAAGCCCATTTCGTGCAAGAGTAATAAAAAAATTATAAAAATCAACAACTCGGCACTCTAGCAACGCCTGAATATATAGCTGACCTACCTTTTCTGCTGATTGTTAAGTTTTTTAAATATTTTTAATTTAACTTAATCATAATGATTTATATTGTCAAGGGTGCCAACCTTCTCTATTCTTAAACATGGTAAGGCTAAAGTTTTTTCTAGGTTAGAAAAAATCGGCATATCCGTAAAAATTTGCAAGGGACATCTGGGGAACCCTAGTAAATACGCTCATCCTACAGGAGATAAAAATGTCAATTGCAGTTGGAATGATTGAAACTAAAGGCTTTCCGGCTGTTGTGGAAGCAGCAGACGCAATGGTAAAAGCCGCTCGCGTCACCTTAGTTGGTTATGAAAAAATCGGAAGCGGACGAGTCACAGTTATTGTGCGCGGGGATGTATCGGAAGTCCAAGCCTCTGTTGCGGCTGGCGTAGAAAACGTCAAACGAGTGTTTGGCGGAGAAGTTTTATCCACCCACATCATCGCTCGGCCCCACGAAAACTTAGAATATGTTTTGCCTATTCGTTATACCGAAGCCGTCGAACAGTTCCGCTCTTACTAGCAATCAAAAACCGCACTGGTAGGCGGTTTTAGCTTTTTCCTTTAACGCCCAGTCCGTCAAAGGAAAAAAGTGCAATGTATAGAGTTTTTTAGAGGTTAATTTGTAACCACAAAAAACCTTAGATGAGCATAGGACAGAATAGTTAGCTCAAACAAAATAGAAGGAGTCAAAAAAATGTCAATTGCAGTCGGAATGGTTGAAACACTAGGCTTTCCCGCAGTGGTAGAAGCAGCAGACGCGATGGTGAAAGCAGCGCGCGTCACCTTAGTTGGTTATGAAAAAATTGGTAGCGGAAGAGTCACCGTAATTGTGCGGGGAGATGTCTCCGAAGTACAAGCCTCCGTCGCCGCCGGTGTAGAAAACGTCAAGCGAGTAAACGGTGGTCAAGTGTTGTCTACCCACATCATTGCCCGCCCCCACGAAAACCTAGAATACGTTCTGCCTATTCGTTATACCGAAGCCGTCGAACAGTTCCGCGAAGCTACTGGTGGCATCCGTCCCATCGGTAGACCGTAGAAAAAATCATGCAACTGGCAAGAGTACGCGGCACCGTTGTGTCCACCCAAAAAGAACCCAGTCTGCGAGGAGTCAAACTGCTGCTGTTGCAACTACTAGACGAAGAAGGGCAACCCCTACCAGGCTATGAAGTTGCAGCAGACTCAGTAGGAGCCGGCCTTGACGAATGGGTACTGGTAAGTCGGGGAAGTGCCGCCCGCCAGTCAAGTGATAGCACAAGCCGTCCGCTTGATGCGCTTGTCGTTGGCATTGTTGACACCGTAAACGTTGACAACCGCCTGCTGTACAGCAAAAAAGACCAATATCGCTAATAGCACTTCAGTTCTGGCGTCAGAGCAGACATGAGAAGCGCACAAAAAAACGACTAAGCAAAAAAAGCACTAGGGACAAAAAGGTTTTTAAGGAAGGAGGAACATACTTATGGTAGCAGCCCGCAGATTGGCCGCTCCCCCCACACCCTGGTCGAGGAACTTAGCAGAACCAAAGATCCACGACTCAGCTTATGTGCATTCATTTTCCAAGATCATCGGGGATGTCAAGATTGGCGCAAATGTGTTAGTCGCCCCCGGCACAAGCATCCGCGCTGATGAAGGTTCCCCCTTCTCTATCGGAGACAACACCAACATTCAAGATGGCGTAGTCATTCACGGCTTAGAAGAAGGCCGCGTCATTGGCGATGATGGCAATAGCTATTCAGTGTGGATAGGCCAAAGAACCTCAATCACCCACATGGCACTCATTCACGGGCCGGCCTATGTGGGAGATGACTCTTTTATTGGTTTCCGCTCCACCGTCTTTAATTCTCGCGTTGGCAAGGGCTGTATCATAATGATGCACGCTTTGATCCAAGACGTAGAAATACCCGCCGGCAAATACGTCCCCTCTGGTGCAATCATCACCAATCAACAACAAGCAGACCGCTTGCCCGATGTCCAAGAAAGTGACATGAAATTTTCTCGTCATATTATTGGCATCAACGAGGCTCTGCGGGCCGGCTACCGCTGCGCTCAAGATGCAAGCTGCATCACCGACGTTCGCCAGGAAACCCCCAGCCAAAGCAGCAACGGCTCAGCCAAGCCTCACAACAGCAGCAGTGCGGGCCAAAATAACAGCGATCTGGCCGGTCAAGTCAGACAATTGCTGTCCAAAGGCTATCGCCTTAGTGCCGAATACGCAGACGAGCGCCGCTTCCAAACATCATCTTGGAAAAACTGCGCTCCGATCAGCACAACTTCGGAAAACGAAGCCCTCGCAGCGTTGGACGCTTGCCTTGCTGAGCATCGTGGTGAGTATGTGCGCTTGATTGGCATTGACCCGAAAGCAAAACGCCGCGTCGTCGAAACCATCATCCAGCGTCCCGGTTCTGCCGCCCCCAAAGCCAGCACCAGCGCATCACCGGCACCTGTGGCTGCAAAACCAGCCGCACCGTCAGCCAACCCAGACTTTCAACAACAAGTGCGTGAACTCTTGGCCCAAGGCTACAAAATTGGAGCCGAATATGCCGATGAGCGCCGCTTCCAGACTTCTTCTTGGAAAAGCTGCGGTTCGATCACCGGCAAAAATGAAGCCCAAGTTTTGGCAACCTTACAAGGTTTCTTAGCCGAGCATAGCGGTGAATATGTCCGCTTGATTGGCATCGACTCCAAAGCCAAACGCCGCGTCGTCGAAACCATCATTCAGCGTCCAGGTTCTTCAGGCTCCAAAGCCAGCACAGCACCGGCAGCCAGCAAGGGTGCAGCCACATCAGCCGCTACCCCCGCAGTCAGCGGCGACTTGCAACAACAAGTCCGTCAGTTATTGGCCCAAGGCTACAAAATTGGAGCCGAATCTGCCGATGAGCGCCGCTTCCAGACTTCCTCGTGGAAAAGCTGTGGTTCGATCACCGGCAAAAGCGAAGGCGAAGTCTTGGCAACCATTCAAGGCTTCTTAGCGGATCATAGCGGTGAGTATGTCCGCTTAATTGGTATCGACTCCAAAGCCAAACGCCGCGTCCTCGAAACGATCATTGCTCGCCCCAACGATAAAGGCAGCAAACCAGCCGCCACCGTTGCCCCGGCGACAAAACAAGCTTCCTTTTCATCGACTGCAACCAGCAGTAATGGTGTAGGCGGCGAACTGATTGACCAAGTGCGGCAACTTCTGGCCCAAGGATATCGCATTGGAACGGAACACGCGGACGAGCGCCGCTTCCAGACTTCTTCTTGGAAAAGCTGCTCTCCGATTGATTCCAAAGTCGAAGCCGAAATTGTCTCAGCACTACAAGGTTGCTTGAACGAACACAGCGGCGAATATGTCCGCTTGATCGGCATTGACCCCAAAGCAAAACGCCGCGTCCTTGAGACGATCATCCAGCGTCCGACCGCCGGCGCTCGTCGTTAAGGGTAGTGAGGAATGGGTAATTGGTAATTGGTATTTCACCAATTCACCAATTCACCTTTTCAGCTAACTCTGTAAATCACCATCAAAAAATGTGAATGATTCTCATGCACTTGCCGCTACAGCGACCGATTAGCAACGCTCAGTATTTTGTTAGTGGCGATGTGGTGATTGATGAGTGTGCGGCGATTGCTCCTGGTGCGATTCTGCAAGCTGATGCTAACAGCCGACTGGTTATTGGGGCCGGCGTTTGTGTCGGCATGGGGGCTATTCTTCACGCCCATCAAGGTAAATTAGAAGTGGAGGCGGGCGCGACCATCGGAGCCGGTGTTCTAGTTATCGGCGCCGTCACAATTAAAGTAAATGCCTGTGTCGGGGCCTGCTCTACGATCATTAATACCAATTTGGAGCCTGAGCAAGTCGTGCCGGCAGGTTCGGTACTAGGCGATAACAGCCGCCAGGCTTCTCTCACAGTAAATAAAGTAGAAGAAAGCAAAATTGCCCAAGAAAATATATCTAATGCAACAAGCGAAAATGTGAGAGAAGAACCGGTGAGCGCCAGCCCACCAGAAGCGCCAGTTTTGGAAGAACCGGCAAAAGAACAAGAGTCGCCTGCTCCTGAAAAGGCGGCGGAAACTCAGCACACATTGTATAGTCACCGTCACTTAAATCGGCTGATGGGTACGCTGTTTCCCCAAGGAAATTATTTTTCCCGTCCCTCACAAAACGGCTCATCACCGGCAAATTAGTATAAAACAAAAACCTGGTCGGGGCCCCATAGAGGGTTAAGAACCCCGTCCTTCGTCCAGGTGTCCCCCAGTCCCTCTTGCCGGCACTTATAATAAGGTAGGGGACTGGGTAAATACATCTATGAAACCACCAGAGCTCCTCGTTAAGCCCGCTTCTAAGCGGCAGTTTTTACCAATAGTTTTATCTAAATTTTAAATATGGGACAGTCAAGAAAGCAGCTACCCTCTGCCCCTGGTTCGCAACCGGCCCAGTGGACAGACCCGCTCAGAGAAACGGCACTGGGTTTAGTGTCTACCCAGAGTTTTCCCGCCATTGTCGGGACGGCAGATATGATGTTGAAGTCCGCTCGCGTGACTTTGGTGGGATATGAAAAAACCGGCAGCGGCTATTGTACGGCTATTGTGCGAGGACGCATTGCTGATGTGCGCCTTGCTGTGGAAGCTGGGGCTGATACGGCGGAACAGTTTGGGCAGTTGGTTTCTAAGTTGGTGATTGCTCGTCCTTTGGGGAATTTAGAGGCTATTTTTCCAATTGGTAGCCGGTTGACCGATTTGGCCCAAGAGCAAGGGAACAACCGCTTGAGTAATTTGGCGGTGGGTTTGCTAGAAACACGGGGCTTTCCGGCAATGGTAGGGGCTGCTGATGCAATGCTGAAATCAGCAGATGTGCAATTGGCATCTTATGAAAAAATCGGCGGCGGTTTGTGTACTGCTATTATCCGGGGTCGCGTCGCGGATGTGGCGGTGGCGGTTGAAGCGGGGATGTATGAGGCCGAACGTATTGGCGAGTTTAGCAGCTTGATGGTGATTCCGCGTCCTTTGGATGATTTGGAGAAGACTTTGCCGGTGGCGAGTTGCTGGATCGAAAAACCCAAGCAGGTAATGTTGCCGGTCAGTATCCAAGAAAAAGAAAAACAAGCACAACCGGTTCTGGTGGAGTTGCCAGACTTGGCGCAGTTGCCGGCCCGCGTTGAACCAGAAAAAGAAAAAGAATTAATTGAGCTACCGGATTTAAAAAAGTTACCTCATCTGAGAGAATAAAATAATGAGTTAACTGAGTGGCAGCAGCGGAAGAGAAAAAGCGCCGCACCGGCCATGCGATTGAATTGCGAGGCATCGCGGTTAGGGGTTCCTACAGATAACCTATAACCGGAACGGAGTGGAGGGGTTTTACTCCGCCAACAATTCATAACAGAGCTTGGCGACGCGATTAAGGAAGGGGACTTACGCTCGTAAGATTAACTTGATAATAACTTGCTATTTTCATAAGTAAAAGACACCATTTTTGATTATGATCATAGAGTAGAGTCTATGATAGCGTTCAGGAGTACGTCCCTTGAAGCAAGCAACGCTTCATCAACTGAAGGTCTTTGAAGCAGCGGCCAGACACGGAAGTTTTACCCGCGCTGCTGAAGAGTTATTTTTGACCCAGCCGACGGTTTCAATGCAGGTTAAGCAATTGACAAAAGCGGTGGGGTTGCCTTTGTTTGAGCAGGTTGGTAAGCGGCTCTATTTAACCGATGCCGGTCGGGAGTTGCTGTTAACTTGCCGCGAAATTTTTGAGCGGATCGCTCAGTTTGAAATGACTGTGGCGGATATGAAAGGCTTAAAGCAAGGGCAATTGCGCTTGGGGGTGGTGACAACGGCCAAGTATTTTGTGCCGCGAATTTTGGGGCCGTTTTGCCGACGATATCCGGGGATTGACGTTTCTTTGCAAGTGACTAACCACGAGCAATTGATAGATCGTCTGGCCGATAACCGTGATGATTTGTATATCCTCAGCCAACCGCCGACTAATTCGGATATTTTTTGCCACCCCTTTTTAGAAAATCCCCTAGAGGTTATGGCAAGCCGCGATCATGTTTTGGCGGGAGAAAAAAATATCCCCCTCGAACGTCTTGCAGAGGAACCGTTTATTATTCGGGAACCAGGCTCAGGCACTCGCGGCTCTGTGCAAAAAATGTTTGAGGAACGCAACATTAAATTGAAAGTGCGGCTGGAATTAGGAAGTAATGAAGCGATCAAACAAGCGATTGCCGGTGGTTTAGGAATTTCGGTGCTGTCTCGTCACGTTTTAGCGCTGGAGGGGAGCACAAGTCAGTTAGTTATTTTAAATGTAGAAGGCTTTCCGATTCGCCGGCACTGGTATGTTATTCACCCAAATGGCAAGCAGTTATCAATAGTGGCTCGGACATTTTTTGAGTATTTGCTGGATGAAGGTAAACGGGTTGCGGAAGCAACCGCTGCGCTGCGAGTTACGGACTAAGCAATACTGAGGGGTTGATGCAATACCGGCCTCCCCTCTCTTTTTCTTTTTTTGGCATGAATACTCAGCAATTTAGCAGTAGTTAATATTTTCTATTTTCTCAATATAACTTCTTATCTCGGTGATCCCCATTTAGTTTATAACAATAAATCTCTAGCTTGCTTGTTTGAAAATTTAATATTTCTTAAAGATTATCTTATTTCTAAAGATGGATACAAAGGGCTAATAAAAATCCTTACCATTAGTATCTGATGGGTTTAAAAAAAGGTTTAAGGAGTCAAACAGATGAGTAGCGCAAAGATATCTTGTCCCTGCTGTGGTGGTTTTCAAGTTTTGCGCCACGTCCGACAAAAGCATATTTATTTGTTTTGTATGAATTGCAGGCAGGAACTGCCGCTGAGTATTGCAAGTATTCAACCAAGTTGGGTTAGAGAAAAATTGCCGGTGTAAGGATATAAATTTTTTTTAAAAGGCAGAGGTAAACAAAGAGTCTCTGAGAGGTTTTTTCTTTGCTTACCTCTGGGAAAACCTCTGCTTCTGAGGCTGTCCAAAATAAATAGTTTTGCTGCAAAGAGTAACCGACCTGATAAAATCATAAAGAATTTATGAGAGGTGGGGAGAGTTAATTTTGTTAGCAGCATTACTTTACGGGAAGGAAGATTTGCGGTTGGAGAGTGTGCCTGATCCCACACCTGCAAAGGGAGAAGTGGTGATTCAGGTGGCGGCGGCGACAACCTGCGGTACGGATTTGAAGGTGTGGCGGCGCGGCGGTCATGCGAAAATGTTAAAACCACCTACCCTGTTTGGACATGAGGCGGCTGGGGTGATTGTGGCGGTGGGTGAAGGTGTGAGCGGTTGGCGGACTGGTGATCGGGTGGTGGCGAATAATTCCGCACCTTGTATGGAGTGTTTTTTTTGTAAGAAAGATGAGTTTTCTTTGTGTCCTAATTTGACTTGGAATAATGGGACGTTTGCGGAGTTTTTACGGGTGCCGGCGGCAATTGTTCGGCATAATTTGTTGAGAGTTTCTGATCAAGTTCCGTTTGCTTTGGCTTCGATGACGGAACCGCTTGCGTGTGTTTTGCATGGCGTGGCTCGTTCAAATGTGAAGCGAAAAGATAAGGTAGTTGTGATTGGTGATGGTGCGATTGGTTTGATGTTTGTGGCGGCGTTGGTAAAGTGGGAAACGGAGATATTTTTGTTTGGTGGAAATGATACGCGCTTGGAAATTGGTAAAAAGTTAGGTGCGTCGCAGGTTTTTAATTATCACAAGTTAGGGGATGATAGCGGTGGAATTGCCGGAATTGTTAAAGATTTAACCGAAGGTTGGGGTGCAGATGTGGTGATTGAGGCTACTGGTGTGCCTTCGGTTTGGGAAACGGCAATTGCTTGTGGTCGTCCGGGTGCAACGATTAATTTATTTGGGGGTTGTCCGAAGGATACAACGATTACTGTAAATACTGAAGAGTTACATTACAGTGAGTTGACGTTAAAAGGTGTGTTTCATAATACGCCGAAATATGTGCGGGAGGCGTTAGATTTGTTGACAAGTCGGACAATTCCTTTTGAGTTGTTGATTAGTGAACACCGGCCTTTGAAAGATTTGGAGCAGGTGTTTTGCGATATGCGTGATCGTAAGGCGATTAAGGTGGCGATTGAACCCGTTAGCAATTAACTTAACTGTGAGGGGGGATCTTTAGCTGCTCACTGTTCATTTTTTAAACATTCTGTACAGAACACTTAGTCAAATTCCATAACCATGAATTTTATGTTTTTTAAGAAATCAGAATCTCGAAATCCTTGGTCTTTTATCCCTACGCTTTATTTTGCTCAAGGCTTGCCTAATGTAATTATTACGGGAGTTTTAGATATAGTTTATAAGACAATGGGGATAGAAAATGATCAAATTACAACCTGGACAAGTTTGCTGAATTTTCCCTGGACGCTCAAAATGTTTTGGGCACCTTTTGTCGATATTTATTTAACCAAAAGGAAATGGATTATTTTTACTCAGTTATTAATGGTAGGCTGTTTATTTGCAGCGGGTTTTTCCTTGCAACTTCCAAGTTTCTTTTTTCTATCTTTATCCCTTTTTGCAGTTGCAGCGTTTATTTCTGCTACTTATGATATTGCGGCGGATGGATTTTATATGTTGGCGTTGAGTCCGGAACAGCAAGCGCTATTTGTAGGAATGCGTAGCGTGTTTTTCCGAATTTCCATGATTTTTGCGACAGGTTTTTTGGTGATTTTTGCCGGCCAACTTCAGGAAACTTTGGGCAATATTCCTTTAAGTTGGACTCTGACGCTGTGCTTGGCGGCGATAATTTATGGGGGTACTTTCATTTATCACCACTTTGTTTTACCTTATCCTAGGGTAGATTTGCCGAGAGTTCAAAATCCAGAAGCTTCAGAAGTAACGCCTTATTCGGAAATAATAAGTTCATATTTTCGGAAGTACAAAATAGTGGCTATTTTGGCGTTTATTTTGTTATATCGGTTTGCGGAAGTAATGCTGGGGAAAATAGGAAAATTATTTTTGCTAGATGAGGTTGCTAAAGGTGGTTTAGCGCTCTCGACGAAAGAAGTAGGTAGTATTTACGGAACTTTTGGGGTGGCTTCTTTGTTGGTTGGTGGTGTTTTGGGGGGAATGTTTATTTCAAAATATGGTTTAAAAAAGAGCTTTTGGCCGATGGCTTTGGCTTTGAATTTACCTAATGTTTTTTATGTGTATATGGCTTATGTTCATCCGCCGATACAGTGGGTGTATTTGTTGGTATCTATTGAGCAATTTGGATATGGTTTTGGTTTTACGGCTTTTATGGTGTATTTGATGTATATTTGCACAGGTGAGTACAAAACTTCTCACTATGCGGTATCGACTGGGTTGATGGCTTTTGGAAAGATGTTTGCTGAATATATAAGTGGCCCAATTCAAATGAACGTGGGGTATCCAGTATTTTTTATTATTGTCTGTTTGCTGACTATCCCTGGAATGCTAACAATATTATTTATTCCCTTCAATGAAGAAAGAACACGGCAAGAAACTTAACAAAGAGGAGAGATGCTAGGTTTTTAGCGAAGGAGGTTCGGTCTAAGTAAAAAAACGATTAAAATTGAAATGATGATGCCAAACACTGGTTTTATTTAAGTCTGTACACTTAGCTGCGGTCGGGGGCGCTACGATGACTCAACCACAAAATCCAAATAATGATTTACCTTGGCAAATTGCTGGGAAAATTGCCTACTTTCCTTTGTTTCACGAGGGTTCTTTGGTGGGGTTTTGCCGGCGGGAGTATGTGGCGGGAATTATCAATAAATTGAATGATGAGCCAAAGTTACGAAAGGCTCTTGAGATGGCTTGTTCGGATTTGGTGGCGAATTATCCGGGGGATAAGCGTAAGAAAATTGAGGAGTTAATTCAAAAATATTTGCTTTTGGCAGACCGGCCTCGTTATGGCAGTCGGGCGATTGCGGCTATGTTGCGGGAACGGCAAATAGAGTTAAATGTTTCTGATCCTGAGTTTTATCGTTTTTGTGAGTCTTACCGGCTTTCTGTGCAAGAGTTGCAAGAAATTTATGGGGGGGAGGAGGTGGTGAATAGTCAGCTTGTCCCCCTTTCGCGTATTTTGGGGGTGCCGGTGGAGGAGTTGGTGGAAGTGCGGGATGGGCCTAAAAAAATGTAAATTCTCGCTAAAATATTTGCTCAAAAAAACCTATCTCTTCCCCTTTAAAATGCCAGGAAAGAGAGGTGAGGTTAGTGTTTGTTGAGCTAATTTTAATTTAATGGGGTTGGCAAGGTGTCGGGGTAATTGGAATTGGGTTAATGGGAATTTCTATGATAAACTCTGTGCCTTTTCCTAAGACAGAGTTACAGGTAAGAACGCCGTGATGTTTTTCGACAATAATTTGATAGCTAATGGATAATCCTAAGCCGGTGCCGGCGCCGACTGGTTTGGTGGTAAAGAAAGGGTTAAAAATGCGTTCTTTTAGTTCGTCGCTCATACCTCCTCCGTTGTCGGCAATGTGGATGACTGCTGATGGGGGAGTCGAGGGATTTTCGCTGTTTAATGGTAATTTGACTTCTGTGGTGATTTGAAGGGTGGGTAGGAAGTTGGAAGAGAGTTTGATTTTTTCTTCTAAAGCATCAATGGCATTGGAAACAATGTTCATAAAAACTTGATTTAACTGCCCTGGATAGCATTGAATGAGGGGTAAGTTGGCATAGTTTTTGATGATTGGGATGGCTTTTCGGTTTTGCTGTTCTTTGAGCCGGTGTTGCAAGATCATTAAGGTACTGTCGATACCGGAATGAATGTCTGCTTCTTTCATTTCGGCTTCGTCGAGACGGGAGAAGTTTCGCAGAGACAAGACAATTTCTTTGATGCGGTTTGCGCCTTCTTGCATGGATCTGAGCAACTCCATAAAATCATCTTTAATAAACTCAAAATCAACGGCTGCCATTTCTTCTGAAATTTCTTCGGGTGGCGTAGGAAAGTGCTTTTGATAAAGCCCAATAATCCTCAGCAAATCTTCAGTATAGGAAGTGGCAGGGAGAATGTTACCATAGATAAAATTAACGGGGTTATTAATTTCGTGAGCCACCCCAGCCACCAACTGACCTAAACCAGCCATTTTTTCTTGTTGTACGAGTTGAGATTGGGCATTTTTTAACTTATTGAGGGTAATTTCTAATTCTTCTGCTTTTAATCGTTCTCGCGTTTCCGACTCCCGCAGTGCTAACTCTGCTAATTTGCGCTCGATCAGTTCATTTTGAGCTTGTTCAAAAAGGGTTGATTGCTGGATAGCGATGGCTAGTTGGACGCTAATTTCTTTGAGACATTCAATTTCAAAAGATTGCCAAGGGCGCTCGCTACGGCAGTGATGAGCAATGAGCAAACCCCATAGGTTATTGCCTTCTAAAATGGGAATGACGAGGTTAGCTTTTATCTGTAGACTCTGCAATAATTTAATATGGCAGGGATTTAAATTGCTGTTTTCTACATCTTCTACGGCTCTCTGGCGGCCTTTTTGATAGAGGGGAATGTAAGTGTTAATAAAGCAATTATCTTGAATATCCCTGCCTTGAATAGGCATAAAATCTTCACTGACGGATTCAACAATGACGGTGCCACTCCAATCGGGTTGAAACCGATAAATAACTGTTCTGTCAGTTAATAAAAATTGCCTCACTTCTTTGACGGCTTTTGTTAATACTTCTTCCAAATGGAGAGAGGAGCGAATCCGCTCAAGAATTTCGGCAACGATACGGGTACGTTTTAATTGCTGACGCAAGGCTTCTTCTACGCCTTTGCGAGCGGTAATATCCATTGCGGTACCAAATAGCTTGATGGTTTGACCGCTATTATTTTTAATTGCTTGACCTTTAGAATGGATGTCTTTAATTCCTCCCGAAGAAAGAACTATTCTTAAATCATCGTCATAAGGAGCACCGAAATTAATTGCGTTTTGTACAGAGTTGATAAATTTGTCTCTATCTTCGGGGTATATTTGCTCAACAATTTCTTCAAATGAGGGAATTACGCCGTGTGGGCGTTCGTAAATTTCAAACAGTTCGTCTGACCAATTAATGTGGCCGGTTTGAATATCAAAGTCCCAGACACCAATATGGGCTACTTTTTGGGCCTCTTGTAACTGTTCGGCTAATTTGAGGGCCGATTCTTCGGCGGCTTTTCGTTGCGTAATATCTGTAGTAATTGCTACTAATCCTATCAGATTACCAAGTTCGTCTTTCATGGCATTAGCGCGAATTAATGTGGCAATTTTTCTGCCGGTTCGAGATATTTGTTCTACTTCTCCCTCCCAAGATTTTCCTTTCTGAATAGTTGTTAATATTTCCTGAGCGATTTCTGGCTGGGTAAAGGCTATTTGCATCCCACCGGCAGCGTTAAATTCTTCGGTTGTTTCATATTCATATAATTTATTAAATGCTTGGTTTTGGTAGTAATTATGGCCGTTAAAATCTGACATTGCCACAGCATCGCTAGTATTTTCGACAACAAGCTTAAATTTATTTAGTTCTTCTTCTGCTTGTTTACGAGATGTGATGTCACGCGCCACTGCATAAATTAATTGCTCTTCTACAAAAGCAACCGATCTCCATGATAACCATTTATAAGAGCCATCTTTACAAAGATAGCGGTTTTCAAAACTCAAACTCAAAAGTCCTGTGTTTAGTTTTGCTACTTCCTTAAGGGTGTCTTGCAGGTCGTCTGGATGAATGAAATCTAAAAAGGGTTTGCCGATGAGTTCTGCTTCTGTATAGCCGAGAGTTTCTAACCAAGCTGGATTTAAGTGTTTGAAATATCCGTCTATTCCAGCGATACAAAGCAAGTCTAAAGAAAGGGTAAAGAATCGTCCAAAAGAGCGGTTTTTTTCGTGGTTTTCTTGCAATGATTTCGCCAAGCGGTGGCGCTCTATTGCATAGTTTAAGGAGCGATTTAGGAGAGAACTGTCAATTTTACCCTTTATTAAGTAATCTTGAGCTCCGACTTGGATTGACTGGAGCGCTAGTTCTTCATTACTGTTATTGCCTAATACAACAATCGGGCTATTAGAAATAAATTCTTGCAATCGAACGAGGGTGTCGAATCCAAAACTGTCTGGCAGGGAGAGATCGAGTAAAATTAAATTAAAGTTCTCTTTTTGTAAAACTGCTATGGCTTCCCCTAATCTTTGAACCCAAGTTAAGGCAATTTTATTGGGGTGGGGGATTTCTTGTAATAATTCTTTTATCAATTCTGCGTCTTGTGCGTTGTCTTCAATGAGGAGGATTTTCACATCGGTAGTGAGTTGAGTTAAGGTAGCGGCTGATTGCATATTGTTCTGAGTAATTCAATAAAGTGGATAATGGCACAGGCTCTCAGCTATGACATAAAGACATTTGGTCTTATTAAACGCTGGAGACTGCCTCAAATCAGCACCTTTTTCGGTTTTATTTGGTTGTTTTTTGTAGCTTACTATTTAACACAATAACACGAGTTATCAAAAAATCTCTGACTAGAGAAAAATTTTTTAATATATTTTTTTCGTGTCTCCTGCTAACAATTATGGTAAGAGCCTTCGTATTTTTAATTTCTATTTGTCGTCTTAAGCGAGTACAAGGTTAAAGGGTTGCCCTCTCTTTGGGCTGGTTTTTTGATTTTGTTTTACTAGACGCTTGTTCGGGCAGTTTTTTATAAGGTTTTTTTCAAATTCTTTATCATAAAAGTAAAATTATGTCAAGGAGTGGGTAAAAATTCCAGTTGAGCCGGCCAGGAGAAAAGCTTACCTCTCTATAAAGTGTGAATAAGATTTTTGATATCTATTTGTTTTTAAAATTGCAATACTTTAGCTTGAAGAATTTTTTGGGCAATTTCAAGAAAATAAAGAAGATAAACCGGCATTCCTTGAGAGGGATAAATTGTAGTATTCCCCAAAAATGCCGGGAAGTTTTAACCAAAATATAGCGGTTAGTTTTGCTGTAGTTTACAAATTGCTTTGAAAACTTGCAAAATCTCAAAAGGTTCGGGTTCCATTAAGTTTAAAAATGGCAAAAGTTGGTAAATCGGCCTTTCTTGACGTTGAATGTAAACAAATTGATAAAGTTGTCCGTTGGTGCATAAACCCCAGACGGAAGCTTGCCGATCTAAACTTTTATAAGCATAGGTAAGTAATTGTGCTAAACCCGCCGAGGGTGCAATATCGCTGTTTTTTGCTTCCACAATCAATATCCAAAAGGGGATATTATTGCTGGTGAGAATGCTTTTGTTGACGGCCAGAATATCAAGCCGGCCGGTTATATTCGTATCTTCATCTACAATATTGACGGGGGCAATATTTTCTTCGAGGCTAATTTTTAGGGGAGAACGATAAAAGCCGGCTAGTCGCAATAAGGGGAAAATTGTTAGAGCTTTTACCATTCCTTCTAAAACTTTTCCTTCGATGAGGTAGTTATCAAAATCATCGCGTATTTGCAGTATTTCTTGCTGTTCAAATTCGCTGAGCGATTCGAGGGAGAGTGAAGGAGTGAAAGAGGCTAAATATTGGCGTTGAAAGCCTAAAAGCCGGTGGACTTCATCGAGGGTAATTTCTTTGGCGTTTAGAAGTGTCATATTTTTAGATCGACGGGGGATAATTTTTATTATAAGAATCATCTCACCGGCCATCAAAATAGCCATTGCATATTGAAAATTTTACTCAAAATTAATAATTTTTCAGATGCTTAAGTGCGCCAAGGTACTAACCTATGGCAAAACTAAACAGTGTCCAATCAGCCACAAATTTTGCACAACTCTCAACTAATTTTTAATTTTTAAATTTTTCAAAAGCCTTTAAAAGCGGACGATGGGACTCGAACCCACGACGTTCAGCTTGGGAAGCTGACATTCTACCACTGAATTACATCCGCATCAAGTGTGTTATTAACCAATTTTAACTGAAAAGTAAACAACCGGCAAACTCACACTTGAATCATCATAAACCAAACCGGCCCCCAACGTCTACCCCCCTACTGAACCTTTGGCTTATAAAACCTCACCAAAAGCGAACGTTTACCCCAACCCCGCAACCAACGCCAGCGAGAACTTTTCGGCAAATGCAATAACCAACGCTGAAAATTATCCACATAAGTGTACAACACCGGCACCACCACCAAAGTCAACAGCGTAGACGTGGTAAACCCACCAATCACCGCCACCGCCATCGGTGCCCGCGTCTGAGAACCGGCACCCAACCCCATCGCTATCGGAATCATCCCCGCAATCGTTGAAATTGACGTCATCATAATCGGACGCAAACGCGAAACCCCCGACTCAATCAAAGCCTTAAACTGCGGCATTCCCTCCTCTTGATTTGCCAGCGCACAATCAACAAGAATAATCGCATTTTTTGTTACCAAACCCATCAACAAAACAATCCCAATCAACGCAAACAAACCCAACTCCGTCTGCGTTACCAACAATGCAATCAACGCCCCGCCAATCGATAACGGCAGAGAAACTAAAATCGTAAACGGAACCAAAAAACTGTTGTACAACAACACCAAAATTGCATAAATACACAACACCGCCAAACCCAACGCCCCAATAAACCGGCTAAAAATATCCTGCATGATTTTTGCATCCCCCTCGGAACGTTCCTTTACATCCGCAGGTAAATTTTTCAAAGCCGGTAAAACCTTCACCTTTTCCAAAGCCTGCCCTAAAGAAGCCCCCTGCAAATTGCCATCCACAATCACCTGACGTGAACGATCATAACGGTCAATTGTAGCCGGCCCACTTCCCAAAGTAATCTCCGCCACCGCCGAAAGTGGTACCAAAGTATTACGAGAACTTGGAATCTGCAAATTTCTAATGGCCTGCAAATCATCTCGAAATTTCTCAGCCAACTTTACCCGAATTGGAATTTGCCGATCTGGCAAATCAAACTTCGCCAAACTCGCCTCATTATCCCCAATTGTTGCCAGCGAAGCCGTGCGAGCAATTGCATTTACCGTCACCCCCAAATCAGCCGCCCGCGCCGGATCTGGCTTAATTAAAATCTCTGGTTTTACCAAAGAAGCACTCGAAGAAACTTCTACCAAACCATCAATTTCTCTCATCTGACGTTCCAACGCATCCGACGCCTGCCTCAACGCCACCGGATTTTCACTTGTTAACAAAATCGTTAAATCTTTCCGACTTCCCGCCGCCCCACTGCCGGCAAAACTAATTCTCGCGCCCGGAATATTTTGGAACTTCAGCCGCATTTCTTTCTCAAACTCTTGCTGGCTTATCTTCCGTTCCTCCCTCGGCGTTAAATTCACAGAAATTGAAGCCGTATTGTTAGCATTTCCGCCACTTCCGCCCGTCGTTGCCAGCACATTTTTTACCACCGGACTTTGCCGCAAAACCTCTATTGTTTGCTGCACAACTTTATCTGTATCTGCCAAAGTTGACCCTGGTGGTAACTCCACTGACAACGTACTTAACGCTATATCCCCATTACTAAATAACCCTTTGGGAATCATCGGCACTAATTGCAAAGATCCAATGAAAAAGGCGATTGATATTAATATAGTTGTGATTCGATGCCGCAAACACCAACTTAAAAGACTGCGATAAGGATTAATATTTGCAAATGGATTCGCTGTTAAAAATGGCAGCCGGAAACCACCACCTTCTTTTTTTGGCTTCATCAAAACCGCGCACAACATCGGGGTCATTGTCCGCGCCACAAAGGTTGAAAATAAGGTGGAAACTGCCACCGTTACCCCGAAGGGTTGGAAAAATTGCCCCGGTATGCCCCCCATAAATGCCACCGGCATAAACACCGCCACAATAGTTGCACATCCCGACAACGCAGCTAACCCAATTTCCTCAGAAGAATCTAACGCAGCTTGGCGCGGTTTTTTGCCCAGTGCCAAGTGCTGATCCATGTTTTCAATTTCTACCACGCTGTCATCAACTAAGTTGCCAACTGTTAACGCCAGCGCCAATAATGTCATGCCATTAAGCGTATAACCCAACAATTGCATTACCCAATATGTTGGCAAAATACTCAGCGGTAATGCAATGGCGGCGATAACTGTTGCTCGCCAATCTCTTAAAAAGAATAAAATTGTTAACATCGCCATCCATGATGCCTCCCACAAAGCATCTGTAGAGGCTTCATAGGATTCTGTAATATTCGTGGCGCGAGTCACAATTAACTCTAATTTGATATCTTGGGGTAAGGTTTTTTCGAGTTGTTCAACGGCTTTTCTTACCCCTTCTTCTACTGTTACTAAGGTGCTGCCGGTGCTACGAAATACTGAAAAGGCAACCACTTCTTTTGCTTTTGAAGGGGATTCTGTGGTTGTTTCTTCTGCACCTTTACCGACAATAAACCGGCTGACTTGACGCGCTTCGCCGCGAGTATCTTTGACTTCGGCAATACTTCCCAAGGTAACCGCTGAATTATTGGGTAAAACTATTCGATATTCTTTTAATGTTTCGACACTTTCCGCACTGCCTAATGTGCGAATTGTTTGCTGCCGGCCACCGGCATCTGTTCTTCCCCCTGGTAAGTTAATATTAAAAGCCCGAATTTGATCATTAACTTGAGTAGCTGTAATTCCCAAAGCTTGTAAGCGATCTGGGTTTAATTCGACGGTTATTTCTCGGTCAAAACCACCGGCCCGCTGTACTTGTGCTACCCCCGGAACTGCTAATAAAGCGCGGCTAATTTGCCTGTCTACAATATCGCTTAATTCTTCTGGTGAGCGGGAATTAGAAGTTACGGCATAGGTCATAATTGACCCACCGGCAAATTCTAATCTTTTAACAATTGGATCGTTAATATCTGCCGGTAAAGTTTGGCGAATTTGAGCAACCGCATTTCGTACATCGTTGGTAGCGCGGTCGCTATTTGTTCCCAAGACAAAGTTAATGGTTGTGGTGGAAGTGCCATCGCTGACTTTTGAGTTCAGTTGGTCAATGTTTCCTAAACCGGCCACTGCATCTTCTATTTTTTTGGTAACTTGTGATTCTAATTCTGTGGGGCCGGCGCCCGGTTGAGTTACGGTGATACTAACGGCTGGAATATCGATATTAGGGTTGGCATCTATCCCCAATTGCTGAAATGAACTAAATCCTACAAACGACAAGATTAAAAATAATACCAGTGTGGGCACCGGCCTTTTTATTGACCACGCAGATAAGTTAAATGACATATTGGTTAATTGGTAGTTTGTCATTGGTCATTTGTCATTTGTCATTGGTCATTTGTCATTGGTCATTGGTCATTTGTCATTTGTTTTTTTGTTTACGAATGACCAAGGACAAAGGAATAAGGACGATTGTCATTTTTTTCTTTACAAAGGACAAAGGACAAAGGACAAAGGACAAAGGAAGATTTACAATTGTGCGTCGGGGACTGGTTGCGGGGGTTCTATTACTTTAACTTTATCCCCGTCTTTGAGATAACCGGCACCGTCAACTACAACTTTTTGACCGGGGGTTAAGCCGGTTTTAATTTCGATTTTGGCGTTTGATAAATCTTTAAGGGAACCTTCAATAATTTCTCCTTTTTCAACTTTTTGAGATTTAACGGTGTTATCCGGTTGCAAAACGTACACCATTGCGCTGCCGTCGGTTTGGGGTAATATCGCTTTTGCCGGCACTGTTAATCCCATTGCCGTGCTAGTGGTGATACTGGATCTTAAAAACATTCCTGGTTTTAATAAATCGCTGGCCGGTAAGTCAATTTCGACGGTGGCTTCGCGGCTTTTGGGGTCAATTGTGGGGGCGATTTCTCGCACGGTTCCTTGTACTTTGATGCGGCTATCGGCATCGGAGCTTATGTTTACAATACTGCCTATTTTTATTTGTGGAAGTTGGGTTTCTGGGACTTTGGCTTGCAGTTCTAATTGGCCATTTCGGATGATTGTAAACAGTCTTTGATTGCCTCCTGTTACATCGCCAACGCGGGCTATTCTTTCGGCTATTTTGCCCGCAGCGGGGGCGCGAACGAGGGTTTGTTCAATTTGGGTTTCTTGCCTGTCTACACCGGCTTGGCTGCTTCTGACTTCGGCTTGGGCGCTTTCTACCCCTGCACCGGCGCTTTCTAATTTAGCTTGGGCGCTTTCGACGTTGGCGATGGCGCTTTGAATTTTAGCTTCTGCCCCTTGGATGTTGGCTTCGGCCACTCGCACGGCTTCAGCGGCAGTATCGGCGGCGGTGCGGCGTTTGTCGAGTTCGATTTGGCTGATCGCGCCGGTATTAGCCAGTTGTTGATAGCGCTCACGTTCGCTTTGAGCTTGGGCGAGGTCGGCTTTGGCTTTGGCCAGGTTTGCTTGGGCTTGGGCCAGGCCGGCGTCTGCTTCTGAGCGAGCAGCCTTTGCCTGAGCAAGACCGGCCTCTGCTTGAGAAATTGCCGCTTGCCGGTCAGAAACGCCGGCTTTAGCTGATTCTACTTGGGCTTTGGCTTGGTCGATTTGCGTTTGTAAGACGGAGTTATCAAGGATGGCTAAGACTTGACCGGCCTCAACGTAGTCGCCCTCATCGACATAGACTTCTTTGATTTGCAGGCCGGTGGCTTTGGGTAAGATGGGGAGAAGATCGTAGGCGGCGACGGTGCCGGTGGTTTCTAGGCTGCGGGCCACTGGGCCGGTTTCTACCTTAGCAATGCTGACAGCTTGACCTGCTTTTGGTTCGGTACTGGTGAGTTGGGCCGGTGGTGCTTGTGTGGCGGGCCGGCTGGCGACGTTGGGTAAAAATCTTGTTGCGCCAATGGTAACGGCGATACCAATAGCCAATCCTATAAATAAACCGCGATTACCAGAAAGCAAGCCTTTTTGTGGTTCATCAGGCTCAATGCTTCCGGCTGTTGGGTTTGGTTGGTTTACTTCTATGTTTTCTGGTGTCTGGGCCAGTGGTTTTTCCACCGGCTCAGACTGCTCTACTGGCTCTGATTCTGAGAAAGCTTCGTAAGCCACCCTACTCCCTCCCGCTTATTCTGGATTGTGATTGGGAATCACAAAGAAATGTTGCAATTTATTTCTTTATTTTAATATAACAAGGCAGTAAGAGGGTGAGTTTTGCCCAGAGTTTTAGGAGGTTAAGAGCTAAAAAAGGCCCCAACTATGCTACTGTAGGGTCAATTCGTCCTCAAAATGAGGGGCCACATACCCCCGATTGGATTGTACCCATTGGAAGACGGATTAAATTATAAAATAATTTTTTGAAAACAATAATTTTGAAGTGAGCACAACTTTCTATGTGAATATTTAAGCGCGGGTGCACCCCAAATTCTAATCCCGAACAATTGTAACAATGCTAGGGATGAAAACAGCCAGAGCGATTGGCAAATTTTGCTGATAGCCTTCGCCAAAAAGCGATAGGTTTGAGCATAAATCTAACTAAACCTAACTCAGTATAGCGCGAGTTTCTAATATGTTTAATGCGACCGAACTTTTAATTGATACATTTGTAGATAATCTTCGGGATGGATACCGCCGGACTTATGGCGGTTATAAGCCAGATTATGAAGATATCATTGCCTGGGCCGGTGGTATGGCTTTAGAAAATATTGCTAACAGTGATGCTCTTTATCATAATGTCGAGCATACAATTTTAGTGGCTTTGGTTGGCCAAGAACTTTTACGGGGTAAGCACATCCGTGAGGGGGGAGTTTCTTGTGAGGATTGGCTGCATTTTATTATTTCTTTGGTGTGCCATGATATCGGTTATGTGAAGGGAGTTTGCCGGTCAGATAAAGATGGAATGTATTCCACCGGCCAAAATGGAAAGATGGTTTGTTTACCGCCTGGATCTTCGGATGCGGGGTTAACTCCCTATCATGTTGATCGAGCAAAATTGTTTATTGATGAGCGTTTTGGTGGTCATAGATTGATTGATGCAGAAGTAATTAAACGCAATATTGAGTTAACTCGTTTTCCCGTACCGACAAAAGAAGACCACCAAGATACTGTTAATTATCCGGGGTTGGTAAGAGCGGCGGATTTAATTGGTCAATTGAGTGATCCACGATATTTGAAAAAAATCAGTGCCTTGTTTTACGAATTTGAAGAAACCGGCACCAATAAATATCTTAACTATCGACATCCGGGGGATTTGCGAAAAAATTACCCGAAGTTTTACTGGAATGGGGTACACCCCTATGTCAAAGATGCTTTACATTATTTGTCTTTGACGCAACACGGTAAACAAATTATTGCCAATCTTTACTCAAATGTGTTTGTTGTGGAACACGAAAAAGCTCAAGAGGTGTAATGGGTGAGTGGGGAACAGGTGATGGGTATCGCAGGCGAGACAGATGCGCCACTAATGACTAATGACCAATGACAAATGACTAATGACAAATGAAAGAAATTTTTACCCCTTTACAAACATTATTAATTACTTGGTTGCTGATTTTTTTAGCAGCTTGGGCGAGTTTAGCGGCAGTTAGTTATGTCGGCGAGTTGTTGAGTATTTTGATTACGGCGGGGTTGATTGCCTTTTTGCTAAATTTTGCGGTGGCAAGATTGCAAAAGTTTATACCTCGCGGGTTGGCGGCGGCTTTGGTATATTTAATTGCTGGGTTAATTCTGGTGATTATTGCTTTGACTGTGGTGCCGCCGGTGTTTAATCAAGGCCGACAATTGGTGGCTAATTTACCGTCGCTTGTGGAGTCGGCGAGGGAGCAATTAGCAAATTTTCAGACGTGGAGTGTGGAGCGAAATTTGCCTTTTGACGTCCGAATTTTAGGCCAGCAATTACTGTCTCGACTTCAGGCGCAAGTGGAGGCGATAGCCGCGAAAGGTGTGGGGTTGGTTGTGGGCACGGTGAATTGGTTTTTGGATTTTATTTTGATTGTGGTGATATCTTTTTATATGCTGCTGGATGGGGAGAGGGTTTGGGGAAATTTTACGAGTATTTTTACTTTCAAAATTAGAAATGGTTTAACAGAATCTTTGCAGCGCAATCTTCAGCGGTTTGTTTTTGGTCAATTGCTGCTGGGATTGTTTATGGCGGTATCTTTAACGGTGGCTTTTTTGGTGTTACGAGTGCCCTTTTTCTTGTTGTTTGCTGTGTTTATTGGGTTGTTGGAAATTATTCCCTTTGTGGGGGCGACTCTGGGAATTGGCACAGTGACGGTAATTGTTTCTTTTATTGATTGGTGGTTGGCTTTGCAGGTGTTAGCTGTGTCGGTGGCGTTGCAGCAGGTGAAGGATAATTTGATTTCGCCGCGTATTATGGGAAATTTAACCGGCCTGTCTCCGGTGATTATTTTTACTTCTCTGCTCTTGGGGGCTAAGATAGGAGGGCTGCTGGGTGTAATTTTGGCGATTCCTCTGACGGGTGTGCTCAAAAGTGTGGCGGAAATTGTTATTGATCCAACTTTACCGCCGCAAACTGGCTCGTTTTTCCAAAATCCTTTTGATGATGAGCAAGAACCGCACTTTGTGGAGGCGAGTTCTAGTCAGGAAACAGCTAAGAGTTCTCAATCTAAAATTTCCAGCCCTTAAGAATAATTGCCTTGAAAAACTCCCAAAAGCTCTGAATTCAAAAATCCAAAACCTAAAAACTAACATCTAAAATTGCTATGAAGTGGTGGCAAAAGCTTAAAAAAAATCCTCTGGCTCGCTTGGGTGCGGGGTTGTTGTTGTTATTTTATTTGGTGGTGATTGCGGCGGATTTTGTGGCACCTTATGATCCCTATGATTCTCAGCCGGATGGCTCTTTGCTTCCGCCAACTCGGATTTATTGGGCAACAGAAACGGGGCAGTTTATTGGGCCTCATGTTTATCCGACGACTCAGGGGCCAACGGATATAAATACTGGTGATCGCAAGTTGTTGGAAGACCGCCAAAAACCGGCACCTGTGCGTTTGTTTGTGAAGGGAGCTAAATATCAGATTTTTGGTTTAATTCCTCTTGATATTCATTTGTTTGGCACGGTGGGTGATGGGAAGTTGAATATTTTGGGGACTGATGAGCAAGCGCGAGACCAGTTTAGCCGGTTGGTTCATGGGGGGAGAATTAGTTTGTTTATTGGGTTGGTGGGGATTGTGATTTCTTTTCCTCTGGGGTTGTTGGTGGGGGGAATTTCTGGTTATTTTGGGGGCTGGATTGATGCGTTTTTGATGCGGTTGGTTGAGGTTTTGATGACGATTCCGGGGATTTATTTGTTGGTGGCTTTGGCGGCGGTTTTACCTGCCGGTTTGAGTAGTGCTCAAAAGTTTTTTTTGATTGTTTTGATTACTTCTTTTATTAGTTGGTCTGGTTTGGCGCGGGTGATTCGGGGTGAAGTTTTGTCGATTAAGGAACGGGAATTTGTGCAGGCGGCGCTTTCTATGGGGGCAAATCCGTTTTATATTATTGTGCGTCATGTTTTGCCGCAAACTGCTAGTTATGTGATTATTTCTGCGACGCTGGCGGTGCCTGGTTTTATTGTGGCGGAGTCGGTTTTGAGTTTGATTGGTTTGGGGATTCAGCAGCCTGATCCTTCTTGGGGAAATATGCTTTCTTTGGCGACGAATGCTTCGATTTTGGTGTTGCAGCCTTGGTTGGTTTGGCCACCGGCTATTCTAATTATTTTGACAGTTTTGGCGTTTAATTTGTTGGGCGATGGTTTGCGAGATGCGCTTGATCCAAGGAGTTTACAAAGGTAGGTTAATTGAGGATTAAAAATAAAAAGCCCGTGCTGGGTGGCACGGGGCGCAAATGGGTTTTGGGTTTTTTCTTTGATTTCATTTTGGCAATCTTTTGGGGGTGCGGGGTTGGTGTTTGTGACGGCTTGTTAAATGTCACAATCAGCGGCTAGTTTTGAGGGGGAAATTATGAAGGTTTAATGTGGTTTGTATAAAGATTGTGTAAAGTTGCCTGGTTGGGGGGTGACACCCCTCTTGATTTTGTTAAACTAGGGGGTGTAAAAGATGCACCCTGATGGCAACGCCCCGTATGGGCGTTTTTTTTTGGCTATTCGACGGGGTGCTGGCCATAGAAGGGGAGAGCTTCGGCCCAGGTGGGGTTTTGGCCTTGTTGCCAGTCTTGGTAGGCGAGTTGGAGGAGGCTGGTGACGGATCTGGCGGTGTGGGTGTCTGCGAAGATGAGGTGGTAGGGATTGGCCCAGTGTGTGAGGGTGTGTTGCCACTGTTCGAGATTGTAGAGGCTGTCTGGTAAGAGGGTGAGAATGCCTGTTCCTTTTGGGGAGGTTTTATAGATAGATCCGAATATTTGACCTCGCTGGGCGGGCATTTGGACGGCGATGTCGGTGCCTTCGGGGATGGCGGGGTTGTTGAGTTTTTGTTGGTAGGCGATGGCGGCGGTGGTGGAGATGGCAAAGAGGGGGATGTTGAGTTGTTGGGCGAGGGTGCGGGCGGTGACGATGCCGATGCGGGTGCCGGTGAAGCTGCCTGGGCCTTTGGCGACGGCTAGGAAGGCTAGGTCTTGCCAGGTTTGGGGTTTGATAAATTCTGCGAGTAGCTGATGCAGTTGGGTGGAAAGATCGCGCCCTAAATCCCAAGTTTGAGCGCGATTAATTTCTGCAAAATTGTTGATGGCAAGTCCGAGTTCGGGGCTGGTGGTATGAAGGGCAAGGCCGTATTTTGTGGCGTTTAATGACATTAGGTTTGATGGGATTTGAAATTTTACAACTTGGGGTTTATGGGGCTTTGATGCTGTAGGTATAAATTGAAAAGAGGGTTTGAATAAATAATACTTTTTTTCGTTCTTTTCTATATTTGCCGACGGCTGAGACTCCGCTACCTAATGCGGTGAGAATGACTAATCCCCAACCGAGGGGGCCGGCAAGAATGATTCCCCAGTTTCTAAATTGCTGGATTCCTATGGCGGTGGCTAAGATTGGTATTAAAAAGCCTTGAGATAATCTTTCGATGATGATTTTTCTCACTACTGGCTCGGCGGCTGAGCGCAGGCCGGTGGCTCCTCCTCCCAGCAATGCTTTGATTTTAGCAGGGGTTAACTGATTTTTGGCGATTTTGACATTTTGTTTTTCTGCTTCTTCTACGACTTTTTCAGAGAAGGTTGTTTTTTCTTTTTCGCTCATGCTTTCAAATAATATCTCCAAAATTTCTTTGGCTATAATTTCGAGTTGGGCTTGTTTTTGGGTATTTTCTGGGATTTGATGGAGGGTTTCTAGTTGGCCTATAACTCGTTCTTTTTTTTCTTCCCATTCTTGGGGTACGTCCATTTGCTCGACGATTTGAATGGTGTGTTTTTGCCAAACTGATAAAATTTGTTTTTCGGTGACGGCGGCTTTTTCTAGTTCTAATATGGTAAATTTTCTCAGGGTTTCATAAATTTTTTCTGTGACTTCTTGGCCGGTCATTGCATCTACATCGATTCGGAAAAGTAGATTTTTGCCGGGGAGGGCGCTGGCTATGGCTTGTTTGACGATAAATTGCTTTTGGTCTAAGTTTAATGCGTCTATTGAGGCGTATAAAACATCGGGTAATCTGGCAAAGTCTTGTCGAATTTCGCGGATTGATTGATAGCGTTCAGCAGAAGAACGCTCGATCATTTTATCTAAAAGAAAGGCGAGTTCTCGGATGATGGTATTTTGGCCTAATGTTTCTTGCCAAATCCAAGTTTTTTTGCTTTTATCGTAGAGTTTGATGGGTGAGATGCCGGTGAGGAGGTGTATGCAGGTGAGCCCTAAACTATATATATCGCTGGCATTGGTGGTTTGTCCTCTGGTTTGTTCGGGGGCTGTATATGGGGGAGTGCCGATGCGGCTTCCGGGGCGAAATTTTGCGGTTTTATAGGCGAGTTGGGCGCATCCAAAGCCGGTTAAAATGTGTTTTCCTTCGGGTGTGTTGATGATGTTTTCTGGGGTGATATCTGAGTGGAGAATGTTTTGGCTGTGGGCGAATTCTAAGACGGGTAATACTTCTGCTAGAAGGTTTCGGATTTGGGTTTGGTTATAGGGGCCGGTTTTGTTTAAAGTTTTGGCTATGCTTTGTCCGTCTATATATTCTTTTACCCAGGTGGGGTATTGTTCTTTTGGGAAAAAGGCCAACATTTTTGGGGTTTTTGGGTGTTTATTAAGCAGTTCTAAATTGGCTGCTTCTTGGGTAAAGATTTCGGCAATTTCTAGCTTAATTTTGCTGATGGGGACGTTGGTTCCCAGGGGTAAAAATTGCTCGATTACGCATTTTGGTTTTGTGGGTTGGTGTTCGTCAATGGCTAAAAATCTTCGGCTAGTGCTGTTTTGGCTGAGAATTTTTAGGGCTCGGTAGCGGTTGCCTAATAGGAGGCTTCTGCCACAAGCTTTACAAAATTTTGCTGGGGCTATATTTTCGGGTTTTTGGCAGATAGGATGGAGGCAATATGTCATTTGGCAAGATGTATTGGACAAGATGTAGATGATATTTTTATTTTAGATTTCCATAAGAAAAATAGCAATTTTCGTTTCAAGGGCTAGTTTTTTTTGATTGGAAATGCGATTGCTGTGGATGACAGACGGCTTAAATATAATAAGATGGAAAGTTTTAATTTAAAAAGGGTTTGAGTTGCCAAATTTTGATGATTCCATCAGCACTGCCACTGATGAGGAGGGTTCCATTGCTGTTGTAAGCAAGCGTTTGTACTGCTGCGGTGGGATCGATGGTATGTTGAATTTCTTTGAGGATGGGTTTTTTTGTTTGCACGTCCCAAAGGGCTATTTTTCCGTTGGGAAAGCCGGTGGCGAGAATTTTTCCGTTGGGGGTGAGGGCGATGGCGGTGATGTTTGTGGGTTTATAGTCGAGTGGGTTTTTGAAGTCGATGTTGGTTTCGGTGCCGGTGTCGAGATTCCACAGCATGAGAAGATCGGAGGTTGTACCGGCTAACATTTTTCCGTCGGAACTAATGCTGAGAGATTTGATGCCTTTTTGGAATTTTTCGCTGTCTTTTATTGTGCGTTCTATTTCGCCGGTTTCATAGTCCCAAATTTTAATTAAGCTGTCATCGCTGCTAACGAGAGTGTTGCCATCGGCGCTTAGGGTTGCTGCGTTGATTGAGGATAAATATTGCCCGCTTTGGTTTTTGTCTATGAGGGTGCGATCCAGTTTGCCGGCGCTTAAATCCCAAATGAATAAAAAGCCGTCTTCGCTGCCACTAATTAAGCTTTTTCCATCGGGTGTAAATAATAGGGCGTTGACATCCATTGTATGCCCAGCAACGGAGGCAAGGCGTTTACCGCCAATAATATCCCACAGTTCAATTGCGCCATCCCACCGGCCTATTGCTAACATTTTTCCATTGGGATGTATGGCGAGTGAATCAATGTTTGTGTTGACTTTTAGGCTTTGCAAGAGTTGGCCGTTTGCTATGTTCCAAATGTTGACATTATCGCTGGCTCCAATGGCTCTTTGTCCATCGGGGGTGATGATCACTTCATCTATTTTGCTGAACCCGGAAAAGGTTTGCAGGAGTTGTATGTTAGCTGAGTTTTGTTCGCTGTTGCTTGTTTTGGCGGTGGCAACTGGCGAGTTTTGTATTTTGTTTGTTTGTTCATTTGTGCAGCCGGCTGTTGCAATGAGAATGGCTGTGATTAAGCTATAGGTTTGTTTTTTTAGAGACATATCAGGATGTTTGGCCGGCCCGCTTTGCTTTATTTTTTTCCCAAAAACGCCTTTTTTCTCAATTACGTTTTAATTGAGGGTTTGACTGGATGGCGGCTTTTTGAGCGTTTGTTTACCGCCTGATTTTATCAAACCTTTGGAAATTTAAGCAATGTTTTTTTCTTCCCGTTTTTGTGCCTAACTGGTTGTGCCAGTTGGGAAAAATGCTTTTTGTTATTTGGGTTGAATTCTGCCGGCCAAAAGTTTGCTGTTTTTAATTCTCCTCTGCTTAGGAATGTTTGACTGTTTTTTTTAGATACAAAGCGGGGAGGGAAACCAAGAAAATTGTCAGAAATACGCCGATTATTTGGTTTCTTATCTCTAGGCGAAGGTCTAAAATATTAACGACAAAGGAAACGACTAATAATTGCAGAAAAATCGCTTCTGTTTTAATTTCTTGTTGTCGGCTTAATATGTGTTTGATTGCTACCAGAAAAAAAGCAATATTCAAGCTATTAATCGGCTCCAATATAATAACTCTATGCAGGAAAATTGAAATAACCGCTAAAAAGATAAACCCGTCCATTACCAATTCGTTTTGTTTTTTGCCAAATTTGGTTTTTTTGGTTGATGTTGGTTGGTTTTGGCTAGAATGGGGTGGTTTTTTGGGCTGGCTGGGAGAATTGATTTTCCAGACACATTGCCACTCGCTGACGGGATTATTATTAATTCTCCCAAAGATTTTGACTTCGTTGCTTCCCAGCTTTAAAGCATTTAATTTTTGTTTGATTTCCCCTGCCAGCAAGTCATAATTTACGGGGTTATTTTCTGGCCGATTCAAAACTATGGTTAAGCAATTTTTTGCCAAATTGACTTGCACTTTTAGCTGATGAGAGCCAAGGACACTTTGCAAGGCTTGATAAATTTCTAGGCGTTGTTTTTGGAGGGGAAAAGCTAAATTTTGGGCTGGTGTTGCCGGTTGCGACAAACTGGGGTTTAAGGCTTTAATAACTTGGGCTGTGGACAGATAGCGGCGGTTGAGGGCGGGTTCGAGCATTTTATCTAAAACTTGCCCTATTTGGTCGCTAATTATTTGCCTTGTATAATCTCGCCAGGCCCAATTTCCATCGCGGTTATCAAATAAGTCAAAGGGTGACATTTGCGTTAACAAATGCACACAAGTTACGCCTAAACTATAAATATCACTGGCAAAGGTTGCTTTGCCTCGCAGTTGTTCGGGGGCTGTGTAGGCGGCGGTTCCAATAATGGTATCGGTTTTTTGTAAGCTGCTTTTGTCTACGAGTTTTGCTGCGCCAAAATCTACTAATACCAGTTGTTTATCCTGCCGGCGGCGAATAATATTTTCTGGTTTAATATCGCGGTGAATGAGTTGGTTGCTGTGAACAAATTGCAACACCGGCAGCAAATCTTTTAAGAGTTTACGAATCTTGATTTCATTAAATGATCCGGTTTCGGCTAATTCTTGGGCAAGGTTGCGCCCTTCTACAAATTCTTGAACTAAATATTGCTGTTTTTCTTGTTCAAAATGCGCGAGTAATTGGGGAATTTGGGGGTGTTTTCCCAAAATTTCTAAGCGGAAGGCTTCTTGTCGAAATAACTCGGCTGCTTTGACTGTATTAACAAAGCCTTGAGCTTGAGGAAAAAATTGTTTAATAACGCAGCGAGGGCGGTGGGAGTTTTGTTCGTCGGTGGCTAAAAATGTTCTGCCAAAACCACCGGCGCCGAGCAGTTCGATGGCTCGATATCTTCCGCCTAAGATAATTTTTTCGCCACAACTCAGGCAAAATTTTGCATCACTGGGGTTTTGTTGGGGCTTTTGGCAGTGGGGATTCAGGCAATAGCTCATACTGGCAATAAATCCGCAAGTAAATATATGGTAAGGCTTTTCAATCGTTTGTAGCGTAACAAGACAAAAAAGTTATCAAACTTAAAACTGATTACAGATAGTCAAGCCACCGGTTTAAACGGCTGGCTGCTTAATGTTTTGTTTCTCCAAGGGGAATTTGGTTTTGAAGCTGTTGGCTACTGAAGGCTAATTGTTTTTTTTGTTTTTCCCCGCTTACCTTAACACATCCTCCGCTTTTCATGTTTGTCTAGTTACGCCCTAACGCTTTCAGCATTTTTACTTAGTTGTCAGGGCAATTTCTGTTTTCTTGTTGAGTTGTAGAACCTAACCTACTTTTTAATACCAATTAAATAGTTAACGCTGGCTAATTTTTCATTGGTGGTAGGGCTGAGTTGGGTAACAAATTCTTTGTTTAAATATTTGCTGGGGTGGTCGAGAAGTTCGCCAATTTTCATGTTTTTAAATTCTTCGGCAATGTTGGGTGGTAATCCTTGAATATAACTGTTGAGAAACCAAGTTAATGCCCAAATGGGTAAACCAACATCTTGCACGCCGGCTTCTAGGATTTCTATGTTGTTATCAAAGAGGTTTTTTAAGCCGCTACTTGTCATGTTGTAATAATGGTCTGGATAGCCATGAAAAGGTTGTAAAAAAGGCACTTGAATATACAGAGTACCTCCGGGTTTTAAGACTCTCATTATTTCTTTGGCGCATTCAAAGGGGTTGCGGACGTGCTCAAGGACGGCAAAGGAAAAAACGGCATCAAAAATGTTAGATTTAAACGGCAGTTTTTCGCCAACTCCTACTACATCGGTGGAGGGATAGCCGACGATTTCAAAGTTAATTATGTTAGCTACGTTATAGTAGTCTTTTACGCCGCAGCCGTTGTCTAGTATTAATCCGTCGGAGAATTTTTTTATGATGTTTTGGGAGATATTATCGTAGCCGGTGGTGGAAATGTTGTCTGTGGGTTTGATTTTGGCGTATTCTATGAGGTCTGGGGTGAGAAAGTTATAGTGGAGTTGATTATGGCTAAAGGTTGAATGGCAATTTGGGCAGTTAATTGTTGTTGCTAAATGTTCTAAGTTTTCGGCGCTACAAACAGGACAGCGAAAGGTGGGTAGGAGTTTTTTAAGTTTTTGGCTTTTAAGCTTCCAAAAAGCCTCAATGGATGCTTGAGCAACAGTGAAGGGAATGGCAATTTTATAGGAGGTTTGATTTAAAATAAAAGAAATTGACCAGGATGTTTCAGGGGCGAGTGCAGGAATGGCTATTAAATGTCTAAAACCAAAAATGTATTGCCCAGGATAAGCTTTTACGACATCAGGCCGGCTTTCTTCTCCTAGCAGTTGGTGGGGGATGCCGGTGTTGCAAATCGTGCAGTTTTCTATGGGGCAAAGTGCGGCGATCCAGCCGCGAATTATGACAAAAGTTGAGGTGATTTCTGCGTTAAGATTTGGCGAGTCAATATAGTAGGTAAAAGGCAGATTTCCTGTGGTTGAGGATAAGTTATTTTTTGGAAAAAATAGCGTTTTTTTGACTGTTTTTAAAATTTTTCTCATTTTAATCTTGTGTTCGCTCGTATGCTTGAGCCAGCGGCCACTCGCCAGTTACCTATTTCCTCTACTCAAAATCGTAATGAGTATGATATAGTTGTTACAGTTCTTAAATATACAGCGGTTGCGCGTGCGGGTAAGCTAAAGCTGCCTTGCCGTCGCCCTGGCACGACTACTAGATTACCATTGAAGGAGAAACGGTTCATGGAATGCCTCAGAGTTGGGCAAACTGCCCCTGACTTTACCGCTACGGCTGTGGTCGATCAGGAATTCAAGACGATTAAACTGTCTGACTATCGTGGCAAATATGTTGTTTTGTTCTTCTATCCTTTAGACTTTACGTTTGTTTGCCCGACTGAAATTACAGCATTTAGTGACCGGCACGCAGATTTCAAAAACATCAATACCGAAATTCTTGGTGTGTCCGTAGATAGCGAATTTTCTCACTTGGCTTGGATTCAAACAGACCGTAAATCGGGCGGCGTTGGTGATTTAAATTATCCGCTTGTTTCGGATATCAAAAAAGAAATTAGCACTGCTTATAATGTGCTAGATCCTGATGCAGGAATTGCGCTTCGTGGCTTGTTTATTATTGATAAAGATGGTGTGATTCAACACGCTACGATCAATAACTTGGCTTTTGGTCGCAACGTAGATGAGACTCTACGGACGCTACAAGCAATTCAGTATGTGCAATCTCACCCGGATGAAGTTTGCCCCGCCGGCTGGCAGCCTGGTGATAAAACCATGACTCCTGACCCGGTGAAGTCTAAAGTTTTCTTTGCTTCGGTATAATTTAGGAAAGTGGTAATGGGAAATCGGTAATCGGATTTTGCCATTACCGAGTTTCTCTTACCAATTACCTAAATTATGCTTACTTCAACAGATTTTTCAGGTTTATTTAACGAGCGTTTTTTTCAAAATTTTTTGCCTGTTCCCGCTAATGATCAACTTTATATGGAAGTCTGCCCGCCAGACTTTGAGTTGCCTAATATTACGGGTGGAAATCGTATAAAGTTATCGTCTTATAGAGGTAAAATGCCGGTGATTTTGGCATTTACTCGCATTTTTACAGAAAAGCAGTATTGTCCGTTTTGCTACCCGCATATTAAGGCGCTGAACGAAAATTATGAAAAGTTCGTAGAGGCGGGGGCGGAAGTTTTGATGATTACAAGTACAGATGAACGGCAAAGTAAAATAGTCGTGCAAGATTTGAATTTAAAGATGCCTTTGTTGAGTGATCCGAAGTGTTTTGTATTTCGTAAATATGCGACCGGCCAAGCTTTGGGCGCTCCTTTGCCGGCGCAGTTTGTGTTAGATATTCAAGGCAAGTTACGCTATCGACATTTATTTTCTTTTTTGGATACTAATGCTTCTGTTGATAAATTATTGGCAGAGTTAGAGGCTGTTAAATAATTTTTCTATTGACAATTAGACAGCCTTTTGAGTTGGGTTCCCAGGCTCAACCTGGGAACGATAAACAATATCTTTGCCACAAATTTCTATAGGTTTCTTCGAGAGTTTGGGTATGGGATACAGCATCACACAAGGGCGATGATGCTACTCTTTCTCGCATCTGTGATCTTAATTCAGAAAGCTTGTTTAAATCCCCTGCTAAATTCACGGCTTTGCTTACATATTCTTCTTTTGTTGTTGCAATTAATTCCGACATTCCTACAGTAGAAAGCAGGCTGACTCCCACCCGGCTTGCATGGGTATTTCCGGCTAATGAAATAACAGGAACTCCCATCCATAATGCCTCACAAGTTGTAGTGGTGCCGTGATAAGGAAACGGATCAAGAGCAATATCAATGTTGCCGTAAAATGCTAGGTGGTGGCTGCTGTCAGGAATTAAACCTATTAACTTTACTTGATTGCTTTTTATACCATTTTCTGCAAACATTTTCAAGTATCTTTCGCGGGTTTTTTCATCATCAAACCAGCGAATTTTGAGGATAATTCGAGAGTTGGGCACGCTGTGGAGAATTTGCGACCAAAGGGCAATTACTTCTGGGGTAATTTTGGGTAAATTGTTGAAAGATCCGAAGGTTACACGGTTGATAGTTTTGGCCGGTAATTCACTTATTTGGGGGGCGTTTGGTGCCGGCTTGTAACAGAGAAAACAACGGGGTAAACGTATTAATTCTTCGCTGTAATAAGCATCGGTTAAACCGGCTGGATCTGCCCAATTATCAGTAAGGCGATAATCTATTCTGTTAGTGCCGGTGGTGTTGGGATATCCCAGATAAGTTAGTTGCACCGGCGCCGGTTTGTGGAGGAATGTTAGGAGGCGGTGGTTGCCGGTGTGGCCGGCTAAATCGATTAAAATATCTATACCATCTTTTTGTATTTTTTCAGCTAAATCATCATCATAGATTTGAGAAATATCACACCAATGATCAGTTAAACTTCTCAGGCGATCTGTAACTGCATCAGGGAGGGAAACATTGGCGTAACCAAAAACTTCAAATTCTTGTTTATTGTGGTGTTGTAAAACCGGCTCAATAAAATAGGCAACCGAATGCTGGCGGAAGTCTGGGGAAACGTAACCAATGCGTAATTTTCGGTTAGGATCTCGGAGATTGGGATAAGTTTTTGGGGGGGTTATATTGGCGGCAAAATCTTCTCCCCATTGCCGGTGTGCGTTGGCTATAAATTCTGGCGTGTTGGCTGAATCGTAATTTAAAGAATACAAGAAATTAGAGTGTCCAACGTAATAATTAGGCTCAAGTTTTAGGACTTCGCGGAAACATTCACCGGCTTCTTGTACACAACCTTTGTTATTTAAAGCGTAGCCTTTGTTAACCCAAGCTGCTACTAATTCGGGCTTAATTTTTAGGGCTTCATCACAGGCGGTAATGGCTTCGCTTAATTGGCTAACTTGACTGAGGGCGTAGCCTAAATTATTATAGGCGACGGCGAGTTTAGAGTCTAGTTGGATGGCTTGACGCAAAGCAGGAATAGAATCATTATACCGGCCCATTTCATTATAAATTGAACCGAGATAATAATAGGGGAGAGCGTTTTGGCTGTGCCGGTTTATTGAGGTTTCTAAAAAGCTGATGGCTTCTTCATATTTCCGCTGAATTTGCCATAAGGTGATAAGGGCTTCTAAGGCTTCTTTATCCTCGTTTTCGAGTTGTAAGCAATAGAGGTAATGGCTTGCGGCTGTGCTGTATTCTTTTCTTTTTTGTAAGAGTTTTCCCAGGCTGAAATGGGCAGATTTTGAGGTGGGATTTTGACTGATTATCTGTTTTAAAACTTTCTCGGCTTTTTCGTTTTCTTCGAGAGTTTCGTAAGTGGAAGCGAGGTTTAATTTGGCTTCGGTAAAATTGGGGTTGAGTTGCAGGCTGGAGTCGTAGGCTTTGATAGCTTCTGGGTATTGCTGTTTGGCTTTTAAAGCGTTGCCTAAATTATAATAAGCTTCTGCATAATTTGGCTGAATTTCAAGGGCTTTTTTGTGATATGAAATGGCTTCATCTAGTTGTTCTAAAGCTTTGAGAGTGTTGCCTAAATTGGTGTAGGCGCGGGCAAGATTGGGTTGTAATTGGATTGTGTGCCGATAATATTCTGCGGCTTCGGTATAGTTTTCTTGTTCTTGCAATAATTTAGCTAAATTAAAATAAGCTGCTGCTAAGTTTGGTGAGAGTTTGATAGCTTGCCGGTAGGCATTTATGGCTTCATCAAAATTGCCTTGAGTTTGTAAAGTGTTGCCCAAATTATACCACAATTCGGCACTATCGGAATTAAGTTTTAGGGCTTGGCGGTAACAGTTTATGGCTTCGGGAATATGGCCTAAATTTTTGTAAACGCTACCGAGATTTATTAAGGCTTCAATGCGGTTGGGTTGAAGATTGAGGACTTGTTGATAGGCTGTTAAAGCTTGCTCAAATAATTGTTGTTGGTGGTAGCTAACGGCGGTTGCAAATAGTTTGTTAACATCTTGTTTAGGCGGTTGTTTGCCAAAGCCTTTTTTAGGTGAATTTGCCATTGTTTTGTCTTGATTTTTTAGGTAAAATAATTAAAATGGAACTTTTTTAGTTGATTTTCTGTTAGGATAACATAAGACAGGGTGTTTGCCAATTATAATGAAAACAGATCCCTTATTTTACCGGCTTTTTCAGGAACTACCCAGCAGCTTCTTTGAGTTGATAGGAATGCCGGCATCCACAGCAGAGGCTTATCGTTTTGAATCACCAGAATTAAAACAGACAGCCTTTCGCATAGATGGACTATTTGTGCCGGTAGATCCAGAATCAAAACTGCCGGTGTATTTCACTGAAGTGCAATTTTATAAAGACGAAAACACCTACTCAAATTTATTTGCGGAAGTGTTTTTGTATCTCAATAAAAATAACCCCACAGCTTCCTGGCGTGCAGTAGTTATTTACAAACAGCGGAGTTTTGAACCCAGCAATATAGAACCTTATCAAGAATTGCTGAATTCCCCAAAAGTGACGCGAGTGTATTTAGAAGAACTGCCAGAAGAAACAACGTCATTGGGAGTGGGAATACTGCAATTAATTGTGATGGCAGAAGCCAAAGCAGCAGCCAGAGCAAAAGAATTGCTAGAACAAACAAAACAGGAGGTAAAAGACCAAGCATTCCAGAAAAATGTTTTAGAATTGATCCAAACAATAGTGCTGTACAAATTCCCTACTTTGAGTCGAGAGGAGTTGGAAGAAATGCTAGGACTTGATGATTTGAAACAAACACGATTTGGTCAAGAAATTCTGGAAGAAGGTAAGCTAGAAGGCAAGCTAGAAGGCAAATTAGAAGGCAAATTAGAAGGCAAGCTAGAAGGCAAGCTAGAAGTAATTCCAGAGCTACTGGCGCGAGGTTTTAGCGTTGAAGAAATAGCTGCCATACTTAAACTAGACATTGAACAAGTAAGGCAGGCCGGTTAACAAATTAGCTCGATGCTCAGTCCACCGAAACCTTGACGCGGTGGACATATATCGGCCTACGAAATAGTTGTTGTAATGCCGGCACTAATTAACAACTCACCCCCCGCTGTATTATTGTAGGCGTTGTAACTGTTTGCTCCGATAATAACAGTACCGGCAGGTGTCCAACCTTGACCGGCTGACGTAACAGAATTTCCGGCAATACCATCAATAATTAAGCGATTTGTGGTGTCGGATAAATCCAAAACATCGAGCCGGTTGAAACTCAAAGAATTGCCATTTCCATTGAGGTTAATATACTCAATGCCGGTGATTTTGTTATTGGCAATGGTCGTTAAATTTAAGGCTTGATTGATACCATCCAACCTTAAAGTATCCGTACCGCTACCGCCGCTAATACGCCCGAAAGTATTATCTGCAATAGAGATAACATCATTACCGGCACCACCATTAAGAACATCCGCACCGCCACCACCAATTAAGGTATCGTTATCTTGGGCACCAAATAAGCGGTCTACAGCAGCAGTGCCGGTGAATAACTCGGCATTTGTACCGCCAGAGTTGGCAACAGAATTTGTGAAATTACCTCCAAATAAAACATAAGACAGACCGGCATTTGTATTAGCACCATAGGCACCAATTAACAAATCATCATAACCATCACCGTTGACATCCCCCGCCCCACTAACAGACCGGCCCGCCTGATCCGCAGCGGTAGTGCCAGGAATAGCAAAACCTTGGCTGGCGGTTAAAGCATTTAAATTGACAGCATCCGTGCCAGTTTTACCATAGACGAGGTAAGCAGCGCCGGTGGTGGTATTGGCATTTCGTGCACCCACAATTAAATCATCCAAACCATCGCCATTAACATCCCCCGCATTGCTGACAGAAATACCCGCTTGATCATTTGCAGCGATACCATTAATCACAAAACCATTGGTACCCAGCGTATTCATATTGACGGCATTCGTGTTATTTTTGCCAAACACCACATAAGCAGCGCCGGCATTACCATTAGCAGGATAAACACCAGTCACCAAATCATCAAAACCATCACCGTTGACATCCCCAGCAGCACTCACACCGCTAAAAGCTTGAAGGGCCAAAGTTGGTGCTCCTCCTGGGAAAGGGTTAGGGCTGATACCGCCAATAACAAAACCACTAGGGTTAGCCCCACCGGTGCCAATTGTATTTAAAGCAAAAACACCATTAATATTTGGCCCGCCAAACACCACATAAGATTGGCCACCGACCGCAGCCGCACCGGCAACAACGCGAGTTCCCACAATCACATCATCATAACCATCGCCATTGACATCACCAGCATTGCTTACAGAAACACCGGCAAAATTACCAGCACCTATGCCGGTGACTGCAAAACCTTCAGTATTGCCAACAGTACCAAGATTGCTGGAATTAACGTTTGTATTGCTTGCTTTTCCGTAGACAATAAAAGCTCGCCCTGATTGATTATTGCCCCCAACAGTGCTACGCCACGCACCAACAATCACATCATCAATACCATCCCCATTGACATCACCAGCATTGCTTACCGAGTTGCCGGTGCGATCACCAGCTACTCCGGCAGCAGAAGCCACTGCACCGTTAACTGCAAACCCTTCAGTAGTGGCGGCGGCGGTTAAATTGCTTAAATTTACGGCTGTAGTGGTAGTTTTTCCATAGACAACAAAACCCGAACCTGAGTTGATAACTCCGTTAGGATCGGCATCCGGCGCCCCAACAATCAAATCATCAAAACCATCATTATTTATATCACCGGCTGCACTAACCGACCAACCGGCAAAGGTCGTTCCCCCACCGGCACCCCCATTAAAACCTACGATTTGAAAACCACCGGTTCCTAAACTACTGAGAGTGATAGCGGTGTTATCAATTTTGCCAAACACTACATAAGCCCTGCCGGCATTCCCAGCCGTTGGCCCGCCGGCTGCGCTATTGGGTGCACCAATAATTACATCATCTAACCCATCGCCGTTGACATCACCGGCAGCGCTGACACTGAAACCAGAGCCCCCTGGGTTGCCATTCAACGCAAAACCCCCCGTCCCACCGGCCACCACACTCAGCGGCAAACTTGTCGGAAGTGCGACATCTGCTTTGATATAACTTTGGTCGTCTTCTGTGGCGATAAAGTTATTTGGCGTTGAGTCTACATCTGTTTGACCTTGCGCTGTCACCTGTGCAAAATTGCTGATGGTGCCATAAACAGAAACCGTGCCACTAAAGGTAAGAGTAGCACTCGCACCGGCAGCTAAACTGGGAATTGTCCATAGGCCGTTTGTATAAGTGCCGGTGCTGGCTGTGGCTGTCACCGTTTGTCCAAAAATAGGTAATTTGTCGGTAACTGTGATACCGGTGGCTGGGCCGGTTCCTGCATTTGTGAGACTTACCGTAAATGTGAGATTGCTTCCAACGGTAGGCGCAGGATTACTTACGGCTTGAGTTAACTGTAAGTCAACTGTATTACTTGTGATATTTACCGTTGATGTAGCGGTAGGACTGAGGTTGTTTACAACACCGGCATCATTGACTGCAAAATTAATCGTCCGCGCTGTTGTATTTGGACTTGCGGCGGTGTTGCGATAGGTGACACTCCGTAGCACTTGCTGATAGTTTGCTAGGGTATCGTTACCACTTAAAGTCAGCGTTCCATTTAGATAGTTTGCCGTAATATTGGTGCCGGTTGTTGTTGCCGCCAGCAGTTCGTTTGCACCGTCTAGCACGTTTGTAATAGTAACAGTTGCACCGGCAAGGTTAGCATTATCAATATCGCTAACAGATAGGTTTGCAGTATCCACAATAGCAACGGCTGCACCCCCAGCAGTAAAGGGAACCGGCCCGAAATTAATGCCTGCTGTTGCTACACCGTTGAGGTCGAGTGCCGGTGCATCATTTACAGCAGTATTTTGTAGTGTTCGTATAACATTGTTACTATTTGATGTGCCATCATTGACACTAAAATTCAGTGTTCGTAGGGTGGTATTTGGATTTTCTGAGGTGTTTTGATAAGTGATCGAACGCAGTGCTGTTTGATATTGTGCAACTGTTGCATTTCCTGACAGCGCTAGGGTGCCGGTGGCTGAATTGTAAGTGCCGGTGATCCCATTTTGTGCTGTAAAATTCAGCACATCTTCTGGTTGGAATCCTGTTATGCTGACTGTTGCGCTACTCAGGTTTGCTGAGTCTACATCTGTAATAGTTATTCCTGAATCTATTGCTATTGCTGCACTATTTTCTGTGTAGGTTAATGCTGTGGCTGTGGCTGTGAGTGCCGGTGTATCATTTACAGCCGTAATATTTATTGTGCGTGTTGCAGCCACACTATTTGATGTTCCATCATTGACAGTAAAATTCAGTGTTCGTGCTGTTGTATTTGGGTTTTCACTGTTGTTTTGATAAGTAATAGATTGCAGTGCTGTTTGATATTGTGCAACTGTTGCATTTCCTGTCAAAGTTAACGTGCCGGTGGCTGGATCATAAGTGCCGGTGATGCCATTTTGTGCTGTAAAATTCAGGATATCTTCTGCTTGGAAATTTGTAATGCTGACTGTTGCACCGGCCAAAGAAGCTGAGTCTACATCTGTAACAGTTATTC
>NZ_JAMXEX010000012.1:61349-63890 GCF_025370775.1 Ancylothrix sp. D3o
AGGGTGCCGGTGGCTGGATCATAAGTGCCGGTGATGCCATTTTGGGCTGTAAAATTCAGCACATCTTCTGCTTGGAAGTTTGTAATGCTGACTGTTGCGCTACTCAGGTTTGTTGAGTCTGCATCTGTAATAGTTATTCCTGCATCTATCGCTATTGCTGCACTATTTTCTGTGTAGGTTAATGCTGTGGCTGTGGCTGTGAGTGCCGGTGTATCATTAGCAGCAGTAATATTTAGTGTGCGTGTTGCAGCCACACTATTTGATGTCCCATCATTAACACTAAAACTCAGTGTTCTTGCAGTTGTATTTGGGTTTTCTGAGGTGTTTTGATAAGTGATTGATTGCAGCGCTGTTTGATATTGTGCAATTGTGGCATTTCCTGTCAAAGTTAAGATGCCGGTGGCTGGATCATAAGTGCCGGTGATGCCATTTTGTGCGGTAAAATTCAGCACATCTTCTGGTTGGAATCCTGTTATGCTGACTGTTGCGCTACTCAGGTTTGTTGAGTCTGCATCGGTAACAGTTATTCCTGCATCTATTGCTATTGCTGCACTATTTTCTGTGTAGGTTAATGCTGTGGCTGTGGCTGTGAGTGCCGGTGTATTATTCACCGCTGTAATATTAACTGTTTTCGTCGCTGCGCTACTCGGAGTTATGCCATCATCGACAACAAAACTAATGATTCGCGCTGTCGTACTGGGGTTATTACTTGTGTTTTGATAAGTAATAGATTGCAGTGCGGCTTGATATTCTCCAACCGTTGCATTGCCGGTTAGGCTGAGAGTGCCATTGCTATAAGTGGCGGTGATATTTGCAGTATTCGTAAAGGCAAGTACATCTTCTCCTGCTACAAAACCGCTACTAATAGAAACCGTTGCACTACTCAGGTTTGCTGAGTCTACATCTATCACAGTAATGTCTGCATCAATAACTGTTGCAGCAGCATTTTGTGTGTAACTTAATGCTGTGGCTGTGGTTGTGATTGCCGCTGCATCATTTACAGCGTTTACGGTAATATTAAATCCCTGACTATTAAAATCAATTCCATCATCAATATCAATTGCAACCGCCCCCATTCCTGACTGATTGGGCGCTGGGGTTATCGTTGCGCTGTAGTTATTCCCCCCCAAATCATTAATCACAATATTTTCATCAGGAATTAGCGTTTGATCGCTAGAAATTGAACTCAAGTTAAATGGCCCCTCACTATCCCCATCCGTGACTGTAAAATTAATTGTCAGTACCCCATCTTCATCTACAGTTTGGGCCGGAATAATGCTAATTTGTGGAGCATCATTTATCGGTGTTACAGTGAAATCAAATGTGTGCTGGTTGGTATTTGCGCCATCGCTAACCGTCACCGTAATTGTTGTATTTCCAGATTGATCAGCAGCCGGTTGTAAAACTAAATTACGCGAAGCACCGGCCCCATTAAACGTAATATTTCCATCTGGAAGTAACGTTTGATTTCCCGAAGTTGCTGTCACTGTCAGCGTATTAACATCAGTGTCAATGTCGTCCAAAGTAATCGGAATCGATCTAATATTATCTTCTTCAGTAATTTGGTTGCCAATTATATCAATAGTTGGTGCATCATTATCTGGAGTAACGGTAATATCAAAAGTTTGCTGGCTACTCGCTATGCCATCATTTACATCAATTGTGATCGTAGCTGTTCCCGACTGATTTGCAGCAGGAGTCACAATGATGCTACGGTTTGCCCCAGTTCCCGAAAATTGAATATTCCCATCAGGAATTAATGCTGCGTTAGATGATGTTCCCGTTAAAATCAGCGCATCAACAGGTGTTTCTACATCACCAATTGTAAAAGAAAGCGGGAGAGTTGCGGTTTCTTCTGTCGTGTTTTGATTGGCAATGCTAGTAATAGTTGGTAGGTCATTTACCGAGTTGACAGTAAAGTTAAAGCTTTGCTGTTGATTGGCAATGCCATCGCTTACATCTATAGTAACTGTTGCTGTCCCAAATTGATTATCATTTGGTCTCAGGCTGAGAGTACGGTTTGCACCGGTGCCGGTGATAACAATGTTGCTATTCCCTATGAGTGCCGAGTTCGATGAAATTGCCGTTATCGTAAGATTTTCTGGGCTAGTTTCTGCATCCCCAATTGTGAAGGTTATCCCACTTAAAGCGACATCTTCATCTGTACTTTGATCATTGATAGGCGTGATTGTTGGTGGTGTGTTGGGGATGGTTTCATCAATATCATTGACATCTAGTGTTAAGGCTTTTTGGAAGGTATTACCGACGCTATCGGTAACTTCCACAACGATTTGATGATTGGCTGCCGTTTCAAAGTCTAATAAGGCACTATTCCCGACTTTGAGTTGTGTTCCATCAATGATAAACCGGCCTTCGGCATCATTTAATAACCTGTAAGTATGAGTTTCTGTTCGGTCAGCATCGACGGTTGATAAGATGCCAATGACGATACCGCTGGCGCTATTTTCATTGACAGATGCGCCGGTGAGGGTAATGTCTGTTGGTGCTTGGTTGGCCGGTGTCGGATCTGGTGTGGGATCT
>NZ_JAMXEX010000012.1:63990-178144 GCF_025370775.1 Ancylothrix sp. D3o
GGCCCCGGTGTGGGAGATGGGCCCGGTGTCGGATCTGGTGTGGGATCTGGCCCCGGTGTGGGAGATGGGCCCGGTGTCGGATCTGGTGTGGGATCTGGCCCCGGTGTGGGAGATGGGCCCGGTGTTGGGTTTGGTGAAGGTGACGGAGATGGCGTAGAAGTAGGACCGCCTCCACTGGCCGGAGGTTGAACAGATAGAATGCTTCTAAATTTATTAGAGGTGAGGCGTGTTGCGTCTACACCTTGAATAATTGCTAAATATTCACGGGTTTGCCGATCTTGAATGATTGTATTGCCGGCATTATTTCCGGTGCCTTGATAAATAATTAAATTGGCAAAAATTTGCCCTTCAGTTAACCCAATAAAGTCTTTTGTTATATCAAAATCTATCAAAATATCGGCTTCGCTTAATTCGTCACCGCCGGTGGTTTTCCCAAGAACAAATACGTCGCTTCCTTCACCCCCGGCAAGGGTATCATTACCCCGATCTCCGAAAATTACATCGTTGCCATCCCCACCGGTAAGCAGATCGTTGCCTTTACCGCCTTGAACAGTATCATTGCCGGTGCCACCTAAAAGTGTGTCGTCGTTTTCATTTGCGTTTAAATAGTCGTCGCCTTCTCCGCCATCCAGGTAGTCCCTACCTTCTGCATCGCCAATAGCCGCGCCTCCCATCAGAAAATCATTACCGCTGTCTCCATAAACAACATCGTTACCTCGGTCGCCACATACTAGGTCATTACCTTTGCCACCGCTAACAGTATCGTTATCTGTACCACCGTGAATGATATCGTCGCTTTCGTTACCGTTGAGGTAGTCGTTGCCGGTGTTGCCAAAAAGATAGTCTTTGCCGTCTGCATCGTCCACTGAGGGGTTGCCGGTGCCGCCAAAAATGGTGTCGTTGCCTTTATTTCCTAAAAGGGTATCGTTACCTCGGTCGCCATAGATCAGGTCATCGTCTTGACCTCCCCTCACCACGTCATCATTTTGACCGCCGCGTAGGGTGTCGTTGCCGGCATTGCCAAAAATATTATCGTCTCCTGAATTGCCGGTGGCGTTGTCTTGTCCGTCTAAACTTAATATCACATCATTACCGGCCAACCCCTCCAGAATGTCTGGCGCAGATGTGCCTTGTAATAAATCATTGCCGATTGTACCTTTTACAGATGCCATAGTTTTAGACCCTAACTGACGCTTCAGGAACCTATTTTTCTTTAAACCCACAACAATACTGACCGGCTATTAAGCTGTAATGCTACAATTCCGTATTTTTTCTGTAGCCAAATGCACTCTAATGTAGTATAGACCATTGTGGCTGATAAGCTTGGCCCTATTTACCCCAAACAGGAAACTTGTTCAAAAATTTACAAAACCATTTGGGTTTTTGAAGTTAATTAATTTTTTTATAAAATATTTGCTAAATTTAATATAGTGTGTTAATATTCTAAGCTGTTAGGGTTTCCCCAATAGTTATAGCGGTTTTCACTGGGATGAAGTAAACCAAAGAATACTAAAAACCCGGTAACTTTGTCGAAACGGGGTTTTTCAAGCTATAAAGGCAAGCTTCTACGATTTTAGAAGAATTAGATAAAAAAAAGATTTTGGATTTTAAAGAACAGATAAAACCCAAAATCACGGAGATAAAATTCTGTGTCTAAAGACGAATTTGTTGTAAATTGCTGCGGGGGTTGAAACTGCGGGCCGTTCGGATTTTCTCGTAGAGTTCTCGCTCGGCGGTGGTGAGTTCCTTGGGGGGTACAATGGTAATGCGTACCAGTTGGTCGGTGCGTCCGCCTTTGGGGTTGGGCCAGCCTTTGCCCCGCAACCGCAGAGATTGCCCTGAACGAATGCCGGCCGGTACATTCATGGTTACGTTTCCGTCGGGGGTGGGTACTTCGATGGAACCCCCTAAAACCGCTTCATCGGGTGTCACCGGCACTTCACAAAGCAAGTTTTCGCCGTCAAATTGAAAGAAGTTATGCGGTTGAAGTTCAACGGTTAAGTAAAGATCGCCGCGTTGAGAGTTATAAGGGTTGAGTTGTCCTTTACCTTTGATGCGGATGCGGCTACCGGCTTTTGCACCGGCAGGAATACGAACATCAATGGTTTCTGTGCCGAGGTTAAAGCGTTTTAGGGTGCCATGAAATGCCTCAGAAAATGTTAGGCTAACCGTGCCTTCTCGGTCAGCAGAACCGGCAGAGGTTCTATTGGTGGTGCCGGTGGGGTTGCTGAAATTATCATAGCCATTAAAGCCGCTACCGAAGCCGGCTGATCCGCCTGGGGTGGTGCGATAATTGTTATAGTTCCAGCGGTTACTGCGACCGCTACCATTAGTACCAACTCGTCCGAGTAATTCGTTAATAAATTCATCAAAACTGCCGAATTGGCTGAAGTCAAAGCCACTCATATCTACGCCTTGACTGCCGGCCCAACCCGGCCCCGGCCCTGCGGCACCGGCCTGTTTCCAATATTGACCAAATTGGTCATATTTGCGGCGTTTATCGATGTCAGAAAGCACTTCGTAGGCTTCATTAACTTCTTTAAAACGTGCTTCTGCTTCCTTGTTGCCGGGGTTCATATCGGGGTGATATTTCCGGGCCAATTTGCGGAAGCTTTTTTTAATTTCTTCGGCAGTTGCAGTTTTGTTGATTCCTAAAATTGCATAATAATCTTTAAAATCTGTTGCAGCCATTAATAAATATCCTCCAGTTGTTAGGGGGTTAGTTTAATTTTTTGTCTTGCTAAAAGGAAGAATCGCAAGGAATATTTTTTTACCTTATCCCTACTGTTTGAGGAAGGGAAGAATGTTATAAAATTTACGATTTTAAATTTTATTCATCAGGTTGGGAGCGATTATTGTTTTCCTTTTGGCAATTGTATAATTTTAGCGTATCGAATAGGAAAGGTTGCTCAGGTTCGGTTGTTGCTGAGGGGGTGTAGGGAATTTCCGTACATAAACCGTCTGGGGTGTAGCGGATGATGCGGTCGAGGCCGTCTTCAAGGCTGGGGGGGCAGTCGTTGAGGCGGACTGCCATTTGAAGGATGATTTCTTCGGGGACGTTGCGCTGGCGTTTTTGGTTGCGTTCAAGGCAGAGTTGGAGGGGGGTGTCTAACCAGAGGCCGGTGATGTGGGTGATGCCGGTGTCTTTAGCAAGTTGAATGATTTCGCGGCGTTGTTTACGGGCGGCGTTGGTGGCGTCGTAAAAAAGGGTTTTTTGTTGAGTAACAGCTTGTTGAAATTCGTGTTCTATTTCTGCCCAAATTTGTAACCAAGGGCCCTGGATGGTTTCGTCTCCAAATAGTTTGGCGCGGATGTTGTCGGTGGAGACGAGGTGAATTTCAGGAAATTGGGAAATGATTTGTTTTACTAAATAGGATTTTCCGCTGCCGGGAAGTCCAATTAATAAAATTAGTTTTGTCATTGGTCATTGGTCATTGGTCATTGGTAAGGGGGCCGGAAATTGTTAATCGCGGGCAAGATGCCCGCGCCACTGGGGCCGGCATCTTACAGTGGTGCGGGCAAGATGTCCGCGCTCATCATTGCCCTTTGCCCGCGCTCGCCATTGCCCCATAACAAAGGACAAAGGACAATTGACTAAATAATTGTGCGGTCTGCAATGATGGCGTTTTTGAGAATAACGACAATGCCGCTACGAATGTAGAAGCCTTCGCTTTCGCGGCTTGCTTCTTCTACTCTGTCTTTGTTGATGATTTGAACGTTGCGGCCAATGCGGGCGTTTTTGTCTACGATGGCGCGGCGGATGGTGGTGTCTGCGCCGATACCGAGGGGGACGCCGCCTTTTTGAAGGCCAGATTGACGTTCGACAAAGGGTTCGTAGAAGTCGGAACCCATGAGGAGGGTGTCTTGGATGAGACAGCCTTTTTCAACGCGGGAACGGACACCCAATACTGAGTGGTCGATGCGGCATTCTTTGAGGATGCAGCCTTCAGAAATCATCGATTCGGTGATCTGGCAATCTAGCATTTTGGTGGGGGGTAGATAGCGAGATCGGGTGTAGATGGGGGCGGTTTCGTCGTAGAAGCTGAAGGGGGGCTGGGGTTGTTTGGTGAGGGCGAGGTTGGCTTCGTAGAAGGATTCGATGGTTCCGATGTCTTCCCAGTAGCCGCCAAAGAGGTAGGCTTGGACGTTGTAGTCTTTGGCGGAGGCGGGGATGATTTCTTTGCCGAAGTCGGTGCGTTCGGGCGATTCTTTGAGGAGTTTGATGAGGGCGTCTTTGTTGAAGACGTAGATGCCCATTGAGGCGATATAGGGGGATTTTTGGGCTTGTTCGGGGCTGAGGCCGAGGATGCTGGTGTCTACCTGCATGGCTTTGAGGGCGTCTCCTTTGGGTTTTTCGCTGAAGGAGACGACGCGCCCGTTGTCGTCTATTTTCATTAGGCCGAAGTCGGAGGCGCGTTTTTCGTCGATGGGGAGGACGGAGAGGGTGATGTCTGCGCCGGTTTCTTGGTGGCGTTGGATGAATTGCCGGTAGTCCATGCGGTAGAGGTGGTCGCCGGAGAGGATGAGGAATTGGTCAACGTCCCATTCTTGGAACATCCAGAGGTATTGGCGCACGGCGTCTGCGGTGCCTTGGAACCAGTTGGGGTTTTCGGCGGTTTGTTGGGCGGCGAGGACTTCAACGAAGCCGTCGGAGAAGCCGCTGAAGTTGTAGGTGCGTGAGAGGTGCCGGTTGAGGGAGGCTGAGTTGAATTGGGTTAGGACGTAGATTTTGTAAATTTCGGAGTTAATGCAGTTGCTTACGGGGATGTCTATAAGCCGGTATTTGCCGGCGATGGGTACGGCTGGTTTGGCGCGGAGTTTGGTTAGGGGGTAAAGGCGGGTGCCTGCGCCGCCACCTAGGATAATTGCTAATACTTTTTTCACGAGATGATCCTCTTTATATGCCGACTGTCTCTGATGTTCAGTGTCGGATGGTAGGGGATCGTTGGCAAGGGGGGGTGGCTGGATTTGAGGTTAAGGGCCGGTTGGGGTTGGGGTTTAATGAAAAAAGGGAGGTGTTGCCTCCCTTTTGTGGAAAATTTCTTTTAAGTTGATTGGTGGGTGAGAATGCTAAATGTTTTTATAGCCCCAGGAGTGTTGTTAGGGTTGGTAGGCAGGTTTTGAAGACTTCGGCTAGTTTGCTGGCGTCTGTGACGGCGCTGGTGATGCCTTTGAGGGCGTTTAGTGCCATTGTGCAGTATTTGAGTGTGCGTTCTGGGGCTGGTTTTTTGGCTTCTTCTGCTATGGTTTGAACGGCTTCTAGGGCTTCTTTTTTTTGGGGTTCTGTGAGTTGGTTGTCGTTGGCTATGGAGTCTTTGAGGTTGGTTAAGATTTTTACAAGGTCTTCTGTTTTTTCGGTTTTGATGTCTTGTAGTTGTTGTATCGTGTTGGTGACGTTGTTTAGGTCTCCGATGATGCTGGCGCCGGTGAGGGTCATGTTGTCTCCGCCTATGGTCATGTTTCCGCCGACGTTGATGCCTTCTTTTTTGCTTTCCATGATGTCTACCTCTTTTGCTGGATTTAATAAGATATTGGCTTTTTCACCCTGAATGGCTACTTCTGTATGATAGTAATTGGTAATGCTTTGGTGTATTGCTTGTTTGTGAGCATTTGCGGTAACGCCTACTTTGGCTATATACAGGTCGTCTGTTTTTTGAACAGACCAGGAACCATCTAATCCTTCTTGTTCGACCAAGGTTTTGCCTAGGGCTACGGTTAAAGCATTCCAATTTAATTTTTGATGGATGATGATATCAATGGTTTCGTTTAATTTATAAATCCATTTTTCAAAATCTCCTGGTTGAAATTCTCCGTTGTCTGGTTTGGGATCTAAGAAGCCATGTTTGCCTTGTTTTAAATAAATACGCTTGCAGGTTATGTCTGTAAATATTGTACCGCTGTTGATACTCCAGTCTTTTATACAGGCATCTGTAAGGTTAGCGCCGGAAAAATTAGCGTCTAAAACTTGGGCTTTGGTTAAGTTGGCTCCTTCTAGGTTGGCATTTGTTAAATTGGCTCCGTTTAAATTAGCACAGTTTAAATTGGCTCCTTCTAAGTTGGCTCCTGTTAAATTAGCATTGATTAAATTGGCATCGGTTAAGTTTGCTCCTTCTAAGTTTGCGCCGGTTAAGTTGGCATTTGTTAAATTGGCATCTGTTAAGTTGGCTTCTGATAAAAGTATGTCTGTCAATTCTGAGTCGGTTAAGTGTGCTTTTTTGAGGCTTGCTAGGGTTAAGTTTGCTTGTATTAAATTAGCTCCTTTCAAGTTTGCGTGAGAAAAATTTCCTTTCCAACCTTCTTGGGGATGTGTTAGCAATCTTCTGACTTTTGGATCTTCTAAGATGGTGCCTTGGAGGCGCGAGAGTTCTAGGCCAGTGACGTTTTTAAAGCTGGTGCGGGTTAAAATTGTGTTGCGAAAGTCTGTGTGGGGTAAGTGGGAATTATCAAAGCAGACGTCGGTGAGATCAACTCCGTAAAATGATGTGCCGCCGGTGGCTGCCCAAAATATTGCTTTTTCTTTTATCCAGGCAAATTTGGGATCTCCTTTGATGGCTTTGTGTGCGATGATGATGCCGGTGAGGGTTACGCCCACCGATAGGATGAAAGTTAAAATTTTTAACTTTATCGAATGATCAGTATAAATAAAAATTAAATTAATTGTAGTGAATTCATGTAAAAATAAGGCCGCTAATTTCCCGTAGATACCTGAATTAATAGCGGTAAATACAAAAATCCAAGTAGTCAGGTAAATTCCCAAATTATTTAAGACTATGCCTAAGCAAAAAATAATAGTATCTCCCCATATTTTATCTTGGGAACTAATGGTAATAGCTATCATGACAATAAGCAAAATAGGAAGACCTATCACAATCAGAGAAAAAGCTTCAAAGCCCTTGCATACAGGTAAAGCTAAACTGAAAATATAAAAAACTATAATAAATATTCCCAATATATAGTTCGATAAATTTTCTAAAGCGTACTGATTATTTTCTAAATTATATATGACTATAATAATGGATGAAACAGATAAAAAGGGTATTAAGGGAATTAGAATAACTGCTAAATATTCTACAAATGCCAATAATAACTTAGACCTTAATTTATGCCCTGCTTTAGATTCTTGAAAGGGTCTGCTGATAAGACCTTTAAATTGAATGCTTCTGATGTCATTCATAAGGCAAATTTTGCGATTCATTTTTTAACTAAGCAAGGTAGCTAGTTATCCACTAAAACTACCTGAATTAAGGGTTTTTGGGGCAATTTTATACATATATTTAAATATGAAAAAATTTATAAATTCGCCCCTAGATACCTATTTGGTTTAATAGGCGGTGAAATTTCACTAACAACTTAAATCAACGATTGGATATTTAAAGCATTAGCCTTAATCACAACTACAAACTCTACCTAGAATTTTGTCTATCCAACATCGTAAAACACATGGCACGTTTACTCTTTTTATAGCACTGTTGTTTAATAATAGGTTGATATTCACCGGCTGCGTTGCCATTAAATCTACAAATTCCCTTGGCGTTTCTGTAAACCGGCTGACATCTTCTAAAGATAACCCTTTTTCCTGAGCCATTTCTTCAAGACGAAGCCGTGTAGCCGGCAAGTCTGCGGCTACTTTCAAATCTTCACTCTTGCATTCTAAAGCTTCACTGATTTTTATTAGGTATGTCTGATAAGGCTCTTCAGCTAATTTTTCTTTAGAAATTACCTGAGTGCTGTAGAAAGCAACAAGAGCAAGATGCACTCCTGATTTTTCGCTTAATTGCTCTAAGGTTATGTTTTTTTGTTTAGTTTTCTCAATAATTGTGAGTTTAAAAGCTGCTTGTTTCGCCACCGGCTTAATTAATTTCATCACCGGCACATCCAGTTTTTCAGCGATTTTTATCAAATTAGCTGTGGTTTCTTCGGTGATTTCTACAGACTCTGTAGCATATTTCATCATAGTTTCTGATGAAATTCCAGAGACTTCGGAAAGTTCACTCACCGTCAATCCTTTTGCTGCGGCTAAGTCTCTAATTCTAAGATTTACCATAACTTAATCGTCCAGAATGTTATTTCTATTGTATCCACACAAACCAAGCAGTCACCCGGAACAAAACAATGAACTTAAATAAACTTTTTTATATTCTTACCAACCTTTTGCTGCCCTGAGCTTCATAAATAGATACAGTAGCAAATATTTCTTTATAAAGCTGACCCCAGCCGGCCTTTAATTGTAACTTTTGATACAAAAAATCTTTCCCCAAACCTGAAACTGACCTTTCTACCCCCAGCTAGATACAGAAACCGGCCCAATCTGAGTAACCTAAAATTAGACCATCTTATGCAAAATCTATGGAAATTCAAACACCAGATTGGGTCAAACACGCGGTATTTTACCAAATCTTCCCCGACCGTTTTGCCAAAAGCCAGCAACCGCGCAAGCTGATTTTAAAAAATGCTACCTGGGAAGCTTGGGAGGATATCCCAACACTCTATGGTTACAAAGGTGGTGACTTATGGGGGGTGATGGAACAATTCGATTATTTACAAGATTTAGGCATCAATGCCATCTATTTCACCCCTATTTTTCAATCTGCCAGCAATCACCGTTATCACACTCACGACTACTATCAAGTCGATCCGATGTTAGGCGGAAACCTTGCCTTTAAAGAACTCCTTGAAGCCGCCCATCAACGTAATATTAAAGTCGTTTTAGATGGCGTTTTTAACCACGCTAGTCGCGGCATTTTCTTCTTCCACGATATTTTAGAAAATGGTCAGAGTTCGCCTTGGAAAAATTGGTTTAGAATAGAAGGCTGGCCGCTTGCTCCCTATAACTATCAAGCACCGGCCAATTATGTCGGCTGGGCAGATAACCGAGCCTTACCTGTCTTTAACCATGATAACCCAGAAGTTAGGGAATATATCATGGAAATTGCCGAACATTGGATTAAATTAGGCATCGATGGTTGGCGTTTAGACGTGCCTTTTGAAGTCAAAACTCCGGGTTTTTGGCAAGAATTTCGAGAGCGAGTAAAAGCAATTAACCCTGATGCTTATATTGTCGGCGAGGTGTGGACAGAGGCGCAGGAATGGCTGGATGGCACGCAATTTGATGGGGTAATGAATTATCTATTTGCCGGCCCCACCATTGCATTTGCTGCCGGTGATCGTGTTGATAAAGATCAATTGAAAGACATCGCTTATAGCCCTTATCCTCCTTTATTCGCCTCAGAATATGCCCAAAAAATTCAAGCTTTGCTGGAATTATACCCTTGGGAAATTCAACTCACTCAGTTAAATTTATTGGCAAGTCACGATACGGCGCGGTTAATATCAATTGCCGGTGGTGATAAAGCCAGTGTAGAACTTGCGACGCTGTTGTTATTAACTTTCCCCGGTGCTCCAAGCATTTATTATGGTGATGAAGTCGGTTTGCCAGGAAAACTTGATCCCGACTCCCGCCGCGCTTTTCCACTCGAAGCAAATTGGGATTTAGATATTCTCAATTGTCACAAAAAAATCATTGCTCTGCGTCTTACCTATCCCAGTCTCCGCACCGGCGCTTATGAAGTGTTATGTGCAGAAAGAACGGTTTACGTTTTTGCTCGCATTTTAAACGGAGAGGAAACTATTGTTGGGGTGAATGTGGGAACGGCGCCGGGGAGTGTTAATTTCCCTGTTACTGCTTTAAAAACTCAGCCAAGTAATCTTGTTTATGGCGAGGCAGAAATTAAATGGAGTAGTGAAGAAGAATCTACTAAATTGAGTTTAACTATTCCTCCTCGTAGTGGTTGTATTATTGCGTAAAATCAAACTTTGCCCACCGGCCTTTATGGTGGGCAAAGTGTATGTTTTAGAACTTATTTACTCTCTGGCACTTCTGGTTTTCTGGATTAGGGTAGATTTTTTAACCGCAGATAAACGCAGATGGACGCAGATAGGTTATTTGTGGGTGCTATTTGGCTGCAACTAAGGCGGGAGATATTACAGCATCAATAACGTGAATTACTCCGTTATCGGTAAGGATATCTGTTTGGAGAATTTTGGCATCATTGACTTTAAATCCGTCTCCTGTTTGGTCTATTCCTACCACGCTACCTTCGACAGTTTCGGCAGAATTTAACTCGACAAAGTTATCTGTTCTGACATCTCCAAAAAGAACGTGGTAGCTGACAATTTTTTTGAGGGTAGGTAAGTCTTCCATCCAAGAAGCAATCTTATTTGCCGGCAGTTTTTCAAATGCCTCATCGGTTGGTGCAAATACGGTATAGGGGCCCGGACTTTCTAAAAGTTCTAACAATCCAGCCGCCTCAACTAAGGTTAAAAGCGTTTTAAAAGAGCCGGCATTTGCAGCAGTCTCGACAATATTTGCCATAATTTTTTACCTGTTTTTCATGAGTATCTTGTTTAGAAATACAAGTAAAAACCCCTCACCGGCCTCTTTCAAGAGATAGACATTATCCAAGCTCAACTGCTGGAACGAATGCCCCGCAAGTGCAACTGTTCCATAAAATATTCTTCTAAACTTTGCTTTGCTAAAGTCAAGCCCAAAATTTGGCCTCCCATGAGGTTGAGGCTGGCTAAAAAATCTTGCGGATCTCCTTCTAAATGTCCTTGCCAATAGCCATTTTCAAATTCTAAATCAGGAACTCGCTGTTTTATCACTTCTGGGTTGCCGCCTCTGCCTTTAACGTGATATTTTTCCTCGGTTCCTAACAGATCAGCGAGCGAGCCGGTGACTATTAACTCGCCTTCTGCCAAAATAGCAATCCGGTCACATATTTGCTCAACATCCGATAAAATATGACTGTTAAAAAAAATGGTTTTCCCGTTTCTTTTCAGCGATAAAATAATCTCTCGCATTAAATACCGGCCCATTGGATCAAGCCCTGACATCGGTTCATCTAAAAACACCACATCCGGGTCATTAATTAAAGCTTGCGCCATGCCAATTCGCTGTACCATGCCTTTAGAATATTGCCCCAATTGTTTTTTGCGGGCGCTTTTTTGATCCAGCCCCACCATGTCCAAAAGCTGCGGAATACGCTGCTGTGCGCTTGCTTTGGAAATGCCAAATAAACCGGCAGTATATTCTAAAAATTCCCAGCCGCTCAGGGTATCGTAATAATAAATATTTTCGGGTAAATATCCGACTCGCTGTTTAACAGTGCGATCTCCCAACGGTTGACCTAAAAGCATCCCTCGTCCGCCGGTAGGCCGTATAATGCCAAGGAGGGTTTTCAGGAGAGTGGTTTTACCGGCACCATTGGGCCCCAAAAGACCAAAGGTTTCGCCTTGATATACCGTCAAGGTACAGCTTTTGAGGGATTCAATTTTTTGATTTAACCAAAAGCCGGTGCGGTAAACTTTTTTGAGTTGGTAAGTTTGCACCACCGGCACAGGGAGATCCGCGCCTGGTTCGGTTTGGAAAGGTGTGCTAACAGATTCCATAATAATTGAGCAATCCGCATCCTTTTAAATGTTTTCTTCCTTACTTTACCGAAAAAACTGGGTCTAAAGCCTCGCCCTTCTAGGGCGACTTTGCTTTTGTGTTGGTATGATACTAGCGTAGAGGTTTTCCACGCAAAATGCTTGTTATAGAATTCAAGGCAAAAGGGAAAACAACTCAATACAAGAGTGTAGATGAGGCGATAAAGACTGCTCAATTCATCCGCAACAAGTGTGTCCGTTTTTGGATGGACAACCGAGGTGTGGGACAAAAAGAGTTGTATCGTCTCAGTACCGCTTTGCGAGACGAGTTTTCTTTTGTTAAGGCTTTGAATTCTAGTGCTTGCCAAGCATCTGTAGAAAGGGCGTATAGTGGGATTGCACGGTTCTACGAGAACTGCAAAAAGGCTATGGCGCGGAAGAAAGGATATCCAAAATTCAAAAAGAATTGTCGTTCAGTCGAGTACAAGACTAGCGGCTGGAAACTTTCTGAGACGAGAAAACAAATAACCTTCACTGACAAGAAGGGAATTGGCAAGCTCAAGCTCAAAGGAACGTGGGATTTAAACTTCTACCAGCTAGAACAGATAAAACGGGTTAGGTTAATCCGTCGTGCTGACGGGTATTATGTCCAATTCCTGATTAGTGTGGACACTAAAGTTGAAACACAACCCACAGGCAAAACTATTGGTTTAGATGTAGGACTCAAAGAATTCTACACTGACAGTAATGGTCACAATGAACCATCACCTAAGTTTTATCGACTCGGTGAGAAACAGCTGAAGCTTCGACAACGCCGTGTTTCTCGTAAAAAGAAAGGCTCTGCTAACCGAAGAAAAGCCGTTAATCGACTTGGACGAGTCCACCTCAATATAAGTAGGCAACGTGAAGAACACGCCAAGAGAGTGGCGCGTTGCGTAATCCGATCTAACGATTTGGTCGCCTATGAAGATTTGAGGATTAAAAACTTAGTGAAAAATCACTGTCTCGCCAAGTCGATTAATGATGCGGGTTGGTATCAATTCAGAAAATGGTTGGAGTATTTCGGCAGGAAGTTTGGCAAGATAACGGTTGGTGTTAATCCTGCTTATACTTCTCAGGAATGTTCTAACTGTGGTGTAGTCGTCAAGAAATCTTTATCCGTGAGAACCCATGTCTGTGAATGTGGATTTATCTTAGATAGAGATTGGAATGCGGCTATCAATATTCTGAAATTAGCCTTGAGTACGGTAGGGCATACCGGAACTTGGGTCTTAGACCCGAACGCTACGGGAGATTTAACCTCTACTTTGATTGGAGCCGTCCTGTCAGGGCAAGTTGAGTCTTTGAACGAAGAATCACCGCTCCTTTAGGACGGTGAGTGTCAACGCACCCACCCTAATTTGCTTCACTGCTTGGCACGCGATGCCGGTTGCCGATAAACTTTTATTAACCGCACTTATCACCCATACAAACCTATGGATCGTTCTAAAATCGTTGCCATTCTCACCGGCATAATTTCTATCATCCTTGCTCTTGCTTATCTTGTGGTCGTACAACTGCTTGATTCTCGTGGCGAAATGTTGCCGGCACCCATCAGTTTAATACCTCTTTTTTCCCCTTTCTTTGGTCATTAGTTAAACGTCATTAGTCATTGGTTATTGCTCACTCAGACAATAGACAAATGACTTTTGACAAATAACAAAATCCCAAGTAAAACCCTTTAAAAACTAACCATCAGCACCTTTTATCGGCCCGCATTTCCCAAAAGAACTTTCACCGTTTCTAACATCTCATTCGGATGGAAAGGCTTAGAAACATAAGCATCTGCCCCTTGTTTCATCCCCCAATAGCGATCAAAATCTTGTATTTTGCTCGAACACATCACCACCGGCACTTTGCGAGCTTTTGGGTCACTTTTTAACCACCGGCACAAATCATAGCCATTCATCCGAGGCATGACAATATCCACCACCACCAAATCAGGACAAGTTGCCTGAATTTTCTCTTTAGCTTCTACTCCATCGCAAGCTTCAATAACATTAATTCCGTTATTTGTCAAGAGTATCGAAAGCATTTCTCGAAGCGTTGCACTGTCATCAACAACTAAAACTGTACTCATAATTTCCTCCCTGATACTTACCTTAAAAATTTAATTTAAAAATTTGGTTGTGCCCGACTTCCCCCAAGACGGGGGGCTGCCGGAAATCTCCCTTAAGTCCCTGCGTTTGTTAGTTCGCTTGCAGTTGCAATTTCTTTTGGGTTATCTCAATCATAATATTGTCGGCATTCTTTCCGCATGAGGAAAAAGTCACGAATCAGGGTATGACTTTAGTAATGGGTCTCATCTTTAAATTGTCACAAAGGGTGCAGGTGGCCTTTTAGGTTTGGGAGAGCACCTCTTCTGGACTCAACCTCACACTGCAATGCTGTTAGCAGTCTCCCTAAGCGAGAAAATTCATCGTAATATCTGCATATTGCCGGTTTGACTCTGCTGAGTAGGACTACGCCGGCACCTATGCTGCGGGGGTGTTTAAATGATTCGCGTGCTGTTGGTGGATGATCAAAATTTAATTCGTTCTGGCTTAAAAGTTGTGCTACAAACAGAGCCAGATATCGAAATCGTTGGCGAAGCCTCCGACGGCCAAAGTGCTATTCAAAAGGTAGAAACTTTGATGCCGGATGTGGTGCTGATGGATATTCATATGCCGGTGATGGATGGCGTGACGGCAACCAAAATTATCTCAGAACGCTTTTCTGGGGTAAAGGTTTTAGTGCTGACAACGTTTGATGAAGATGAATATGTAGCTGATGCTTTGCGGTGTGGGGCAATGGGTTATTTATTAAAAGATATGCCCACCGAAGAATTAGCCGCTGCCATCCGAACGGTTGATAAAGGTTATACCCAAATTGGCCCCGGTTTAGTAGAAAAAATTATGGCAAAATGGGCTGCACCGGCCACCAGTCAGCCTCCCTCTTTACCCCCCGGATGGTCAGAGTTAACCCCCAGAGAACGGGAAATTTTAAAGTTAATTTCTCAAGGTTCAAGTAATAAAGAAATTGCCAAAACTCTGTTTATCTCTGAGGGTACTGTCAAAAATCATGTCACGAGTATTTTACATCGCTTAAATGTCCGCGACCGCACCCAAGCTGCCATTATTGCTAATTCATTTTTGCCTTTGTTAGAAAATCAAAATGAATAGCTAAAAAAATGACAATTTTGGGGATATTTTATTGATAAATAGTAAAAAGATAAGTTTCTAAAGCTCTGAATTACTATAGAAAACAACCAGAAATTTTCTGAATTTTCAAGGCCGGTTTTTGGCAGCTAAACCGGGCCAGCGCGACAAATATGTGATGATGAAACTTGATGCAGAGACTGAGGCGACAGCGCAGGTTTTAGCGTTTCTCCCTAATGCTCAAGAAAAAGCGCAAACCTAATAAGCAAGCTGTGGGCGACGCCCTCCTCTATAATAGCGTAGACTACTAGAGAGAAAAGTTAAAGGGAAAGATTAAAATGCGTGTAGCGATTGCCGGTGCAGGACTGGCAGGCATGGCCACAGCCGTTGATTTAGTGGATGCCGGTCACGAAGTCGAACTTTTTGAATCTCGCCCTTTTGTGGGGGGGAAAGTTGGCAGTTGGGTTGATGCAGATGGCAATCATCTTGAAATGGGGTTGCACGTTTTTTTTGGCTGCTATTACAACTTATTTGAGTTGATGCGAAAAGTTGGGGCCGGTGAAAACCTGCGTTTAAAACAACATACCCATACTTTTGTAAACCGGGGTGGAGTGACTGGTGAACTTGATTTTCGCTTTATCACCGGCGCCCCTTTTAATGGTTTAAAGGCTTTCTTTACCACATCTCAGCTATCTTTGCAAGATAAAATCCAAAATTCTATTGCTTTGGGGACAAGTCCCATCGTTCGCGGATTAATTGATTTTGATGGGGCAATGAAAACGATTCGCAATTTGGATAAGGTTAGTTTTGCGGATTGGTTTCGCAGTCATGGCGGTAGTGATGGCAGTATTAAGCGGATGTGGAACCCCATTGCTTATGCTTTGGGTTTTATTGATTGTGAAAATATTTCTGCCCGTTGTATGTTGACAATTTTTCAGTTTTTCGCTGTAAAAACTGAGGCTTCGGTGTTGCGAATGTTGGAAGGTTCACCGGCAGAATATTTGCACAAACCAATTGTTAAATATATCGAAGATCGCGGCGGGAAGTTTTACACGCGACGCCGGGTAAGGGAGATTTTGTTTGAGGAAAATAGCGGTGAAACTCGTGTGACGGGGATTCGCGTTGCTTCTGGTGAGTCGGAGGAAACGATTACAGCGGATGCCTATGTGTTTGCTTGTGATGTACCGGGGATACAGCGGGTGTTACCCAGCGCGTGGCGTAAATGGCCGGAGTTTGACAATATTTATAAGCTGGATGCGGTGCCGGTGGCAACAGTTCAGTTACGCTTTGATGGTTGGGTAACGGAAATGCACGATCCGGCAAAACGCAAGCAATTAGAGCAAGCGGAGGGGCTGGATAATTTGCTTTATACTCCTGATGCAGATTTTTCGTGTTTTGCGGATTTGGCGTTAACAAGTCCGGCTGATTACTACCGCAAAGGTGAGGGTTCACTGTTGCAGTTGGTGTTGACTCCTGGTGATCCGTTTATTAAGGAGAGTAATGAGGCAATTGCTCAGCACGTTTTAAAACAGGTGCATGATTTGTTCCCCTCTTCGCGGGAGTTGAATATGACGTGGTACAGTGTGGTCAAGCTGGCGCAATCTTTGTATCGGGAAGCGCCGGGAATGGATTTGTACAGGCCGGCACAAAAGACGCCGGTGGGTAATTTCTTTCTTGCGGGAAGTTACACGCAGCAAGATTATATCGATAGTATGGAAGGGGCGACGCTTTCGGGCCGGCAGGCTGCTAAGGCGATTTTGGAAAGTGCTGGAACATTAACCGGTGATTTCAAAAGTTCTGCTGTCGTGAGATAGATACCGCCATACCCCCCTTTTTTTAGGGGGGTAATTATCGGTTATCGATTAAGTGTTTTGGAATTTACAATCTACCATCTAAAAATTAAAATTTTATGTCTAACTGGTTAGAGCATAGTGTACAAATTGAGGTGGCGGTTCCGATTGATTTTGTCTGGAATTTGTGGTCAGATTTAGAACAAATGCCCCGCTGGATGAAATGGATTGATTCGGTTGAGGTGGTAGATAATGACCCAGATTTGTCGCGCTGGAAGTTGTCAACCGGCGGTTTAGATTTTAGCTGGTTATCGCGCAATACAAAGGTAATTCCTCAGCAAATTATTCAATGGGAATCGGTGGATGGTTTGCCCAATAGGGGCGCAGTTAGGTTTTATGACCGCAAGGGAAGTAGCATTGTTAAGATGACGATTGCTTATGCAATTCCGGGGATTATTGGTCAAATTATGGATAGTTTGTTTTTGGGACGGGTGGTGGAGTCTACGCTTCAAGCTGATTTAGACCGGTTTCGAGATTATGCACTTAAGGCTTATGGGAATTGAACCCCAGCCGCAACGTCTGTACCCCCGCCAGAAGAGACGTTCTGCCAGAGCGTCTCTACAGCAACCTACCAAACTGGATCAACAAAAAGATTGAGGGTAATTTCATCTTTTCCCGCCGGCACTCCTGAAATACAAGCACAGATAATTTCGCCATCCTCTAATTCGACTTCGCAGGCATGACAAGAACCCATGAGACAGCCGGTGGGAATAGAAACACCGCACCTTTTTGCTACTTCTAATAACGCTTCTCCCACCTCAGCTTCTACGCTGATATTATCAGGTAAAAAAGTAATTTTAGGCATAGATTTTCCGATGAATTCCTATATATAAATGAGCAGTTTACGGGTTCACACACCCGCTGTAGGGCCGGTGCCAAGAGTGGCGCCGCCGTCCCGCCTGTGTGCAGATCCCAACAAATGACAAAGAATAAATTAAGATAAAACCGATGTTAAATCTAAATGTTCACCGACAATATCGGCAACAGCATCGAGTAAAGTTTCGCGTTGTTCGCGGTAGTTAGGGATGCCGGTGGGGAGAGATTTTAAACCTCGTTGTTGGCGGAGATTATTTAACCAAGAACGACGCCAGGGGCCATTATCAAAAAGGCCGTGTAAATAGGTTCCCCAGATTAATTGTTCGTTATCAACGACTCCCAAATTCGGATCATCAAAGAGGGAACTAATGTTTTTATCTTCGGCAATTTGGCTACGTCCTTGATGAATTTCGTAACCAGTCACAGGTAAACCGGCCTGGGGTTTGTTGGAGGTTACTTGACGCTGACGGGCAATTTTTTGGGGAGTAATCAGGGTTTTTAAAGGTAGTAATCCTAATCCTTCAAACCGGCCTTCTTCACCTTCCAATCCATCGGGGTCTACAATGCTTTGTCCTAACATTTGAAACCCGCCACAAATTCCCATGACTGTACCACCGGCGGCCACATAATCTTGAATTTCTTTTGCCATGCCGGTTTGTTGCAAGATTTTTAAATCAGAAATGCTTGTTTTAGAACCGGGGATAATTACTGCATCAGGATGGCCTAAAGATTGTTTGGGATGAATGTATTTTACTGTAACGCTTGATTCGGCTTCGAGGGGGTCAAAATCGGTAAAATTGGAAATGCGAGGAAGACGAATAACTCCAATGGTTAATTCGCTTTGAGTTTTCCGAGAAACTCTTTCTAATAATGATAGGGAATCTTCGGCTGGGAAGTCTAGTTCTATCCAGGGAATAACGCCGGCTACTTTGATGCCGGTGTATTCTTCCAACCATTTTATGCCTGGTTCTAATATTGATCTTTGTCCGCGAAATTTATTGATAACTATTCCTTTAATTAAGGCGCGTTCTTCGGGGTCTAGTAATTGTAAAGTTCCGACAACATGAGCAAAAGAACCGCCGCGATCAATATCTACAACTAAGAGGGTTTTGGCGTTTAAATGACGGGCGACTCTCATGTTTGTGAGGTCACGATGTTTGAGGTTAACTTCGGCGGGGGAACCGGCACCTTCACAGACAATTACATCAAATTCTCCGCTTAATTGTTGGAGGGATTCTTGGATGGCTTGCCAACCAATATCGAAATATTGTTCATAATAATCGGAGGCTGAAACTTTGCCGGCAACTTTGCCTTTAATAATAACTTGGGAGGTCATATCGCCTTGGGGTTTTAATAAAATGGGGTTCATTTCTACCCAAGGTGTGACACCGGCAGCCCATGCTTGTACGGCTTGTGCATAACCCATTTCGCCGCCAGTGTTGGTGACGTAGGCGTTTAAGGCCATGTTTTGCCCTTTAAAAGGGGTGACTCGCCAACCGCGACGGGAAAGAATTCGACATATCGCAGTTGTTATCAGAGATTTTCCTGCGTGGGAGGTTGTGCCCACTACCATAATTGCTTTCATATTTTGTTTGATTTTGTGGAGGGTTGGCTTTAATATTTTTGCGGCGTTCTGGGATTTTTACCTAATAGGATTATAGGGGGAATTGCGGCTCAAAAGGAAAGACTGGTGGCCGGTGGGATGCGGGGCATGGGGATTGTTGCCTCTGGCCGGTTAAAAGGCCAGACCTCACGACAACCTCAATTAGAGGCCGGTTATTTGGTTTGTTATTTTTTCACGACTTGTCTGGTGAGGAAGAAAGATTTACCCAAAGGGGGTTGACAAAATCGTAAAACTGTACTAAAAAATTTCAGTCCGTTTGAGTGGTTATCCAAACATCTCTGGGACGAAAAGCTAAAAGATCCGACATTTCCGACATTCAAAAGGCTAATAAAGTGTTTAGACTGAGAGCCGTTTATAGGGTTATTTTGATACAAGTAAAAACGCCTAAATTCAATAACTTTATAATCAAAAATGTTGATAAATGCCGGCCTTGTGTAAAATACCGGCATTGTCAAAGCTGATTAAAAAGGCAAACGAAACCAACGATTAAAAGAATTTTTGAGCCGGTCTAGCCATGAGGGGGCCGGCCAGGTTCCGCCTTGAGATTGCCATTTTTCGACGAGTTGCCGGCCCAGGGGAGTGAGGCGGAAACTGTCGGTTAACCCTTGACCATCAACTTCTCTCCGCAACAGGCCAACTTGTATCAGCCACATCAAGGCACCTTCGGCGCTGAGTTCGCTTTGGGGTTGGGTGGTGTAGTGGTTTTCAACTCCTGCGGAGCCGGCAATGCTTTGCAGGCCAACGCTTTGCTGTAGCATGGTTGCATAAAATTTTAGGGAAAATGGGGCGCAACGCATGGCTATTTCGGCGCGGAGGACGGTGCGCGGGGAGTAAGCGATGGTGGAGTCAGTTTTTGTTGCAGTTGCAATCATTGCTGGATTTTAAGAGGTTTTAATAAAGGTTAACAAAAATTGGGGTTAGCTTTGCGATATGTTGCGAAAATGCTTTTGCTAACGCCTTACTCGAATATAGGCGACATCAATAAACGTCTGGGTTTGGCGAGGGGTGAGGGTTGTAGGTGATTGTTAGAAATTGCGACACTTGTCAACAGTTCTTATAAATTTCAGCGGTAGAAATGTGCAACAAACTCTCGAATAAGAGGATGATTTTCTGCTGAAATAGCAACTTGTAGCCTCGAAGACAGACGAGGTTTTAAAAAAATGGTTTAATGTGGGCAATCAACCCCAAAAGTTATAAATTTAACTCAGGGTTATTTGTTAATAGTAAGTGGTTGGTTGTTCTATGTCCATTGTTAGATGAATATATAAATTATGATAGCGATTTAAAAAACCAAATTAAAAGGCATCCAAATTTAAGCAACAAGTTTGTTGAGTTTTTCTGACATCATACCGCTAATCTTTTTATCGGGGGTTGGTGGTTGTTTTGGGAGGACGTGAGGGTAAAGGCAGGCTTATTTTGGGATTTTTTTAAGGAAAATAACAGGTTTGTTCTTAAAACCGAAAAAACGCGGTGACAACGGTGTAGGGGGGAAAGGCCGGTTGCAATAAACGAATTAAAAAGTGACAAGTTTTACATTTTTCCCCGTTAGGTTCCGCTATCTTTAGGGAAAAATGTCTTTATAATGCCAAAAAGCTTTGCCACAGATAAGGGGCTGGGCTAGAGGCTCTTCCGGCTGAAATTAAATAGGCTTGGAAAAATAAAGGCAATACCGTGAGACACAGTTAAGCGCCAGCTTTGCTGGGGGTGAGACACCGGCTCACAGGCATTTGAATCTTAGGTGTAACAAAACACAAAACGCTTTCAGAAATTGTATTGTTAAATGCTTTTTGAGCCATTGTTTATAAAAACACACATATCTCGGAAAAAAACTAGGAGTAGGGACTTGGAAAATACATATCGGAGTTTAGAAGTGTGTGAAAAAGTAACCCCCCTGACGGTACGGAGAATCAATTCTGTACAAAGCTTTTCCAAAATAGCTGGGGTGGGAGTAACGGTGATTGGTAGTGCGGTGTTTTTGGGTTGGATGTTTGATGTGGGTTGGTTAAAAAGCGTACTCCCCGGACTGGTGAGCATGAAACCCTACGCAGCACTGAGCTTTATTTTGGCTGGAATAAGTTTGTGGTTACTGGGGCAAAATCAGGGAACCAAAAAGCAAAATGGTTTAGGCGCTAGGCTGTCTAAAATTTTTGCTGGCGGGGCTATTGTTATTAGTTTGCTGACAATTATTCAGTATGCTTTGAATGTAGATTTGGGAATTGATCGGCTGTTGTTTAGAGAAAGTTTGGGCGAAATCGCTAATGCTGCGGGGGGTAGGATGGCTCCCAATACGGCTTTTGCTTTTTTGCTGAATGGATCGGCATTGTGGTTGCTAAATAGGCGACCCCTGAATAATCGGGGGATTCAATTGTTAAGTTTAGGGGCGTTTTTGGTGGCTTTTGCGGGATTTTTGGGATATGTTTATGGCAATGCTTATTTTTATAGCGCCGGTTCCCATACTGCAATGGCAATACATACGAGCGTGGCTTTATTATTGCTGAGTTTGGGTATTTTATTTGCCCGTGCAGAGGGGGGATTTATTTCTGTGTTCACGAGTGATTGTGCCGGTGGGTTGATGGCGAGAAAGTTATTTCCTTCGGCGGTTTTGATTCCTTCTTTTTTAGGGTGGTTGGTGTTAGTCGGTTATCGGTTTAAGATTTACACTTCAGAAATGGGTTTTTCCCTTTTTAGTGTTTTAACGATGGGGGTTTTTGCGGTTTTAATTTGGGCAACTGCTCACTCTTTGGCTAAGTCTGACCGGCTCCGCAAACAAGTGGAAAAAGACTTGCTAAAATCAAAGATTGAACTCGAAGACCGGGTGTTAGAAAGGACTGCGCTTTTGCAACAAGTAAATGAGCGTCTGCAAACCGAAATTAGCGAACGCATTGGGGCTGAAAATGCTGTCAAAAAAAGTTTAAATTTGTTGCAAGCCGTGATAGAAAGCATCCCTGATTCAATTTTTGTTAAAGATATTAATGGGCGATATTTGATTGCCAATTCTGCCTCGGCGAGGATGATTGGAAAGGAAAACGAACAAATAATCGGCAGAGATGATAGGGAGTTATTTGGGGGTGAAATTGGAGCGATTATCAAAGAAAGTGAAAAGAGAATTATTAAGTTTGGTGTTGTGGAAGTTTCAGAAGAGAGAGTGTTTTTAGGAGGCGAAACCCGAACGTATTTGTTAACAAAAAATGTTTACCGGGATTTAGACGGAAATATTTGTGGGTTGGTGGGAATTGCTAGGGATATTACGGAAAGAAAATTGTCTGAAGAAGCGCTTAAACTGCGAGAAGAACGTTATCGCTCTTTGATTTTAGCGACGTCTCAAATGGTGTGGATGACAGACGCACAAGGTATGATTGTTGAAGATGTGCCAAGCTGGAGAGCTTACACCGGCCAAAGTATTGAAGAGTGTATGGGTTGGGGTTGGATTGATGCAATTCATCCCGAAGATCGCGTGCGTACTGCTCTGCATTGGAATCGCGCGGTGGAAACAAAAAGCATTTATGAAGTGGAACATCGCATTAAGGATGCTGATGGAAAATACCGTCATTTTTGGGTGCGGGGTGTGCCGGTTTTAGGAGAAGATGGCAGTATTCGAGAGTGGATTGGCACGGATACAGATATTACAGAACGGGTGAATGCAGAAACTATTTTGCGAGAGTCGGAAGGGCGATATCGTCAGCAAGCAAAAGAGCTAGAAAAAGCTATATTTGAGTTGCAAAGAACTCAAGCGCAGTTAATTCAAAGCGAAAAAATTTCATCGCTGGGACAATTGGTGGCTGGGGTTGCCCATGAAATTAATAACCCGATTAATTTTATTTATGGCAATGTTAGTTATGCCAGTGAATATGCCCAAGATTTGCTTAACCTTCTGAAACTTTACCAGCAATACTATCCTAATCCGCCCGCAGAAATTGAAGAAGCCGCAGAAGCCTCAGACCTCGATTTTTTGAAGGAAGATTTGCCAAGGCTGCTTTCTTCGATGCGTTTGGGGGCTGATCGAATTCGGGATTTGGTGTTGTCTTTGCGGAATTTTTCTCGGTTGGATGAAGCGGAAATGAAGCAGGTTAATATTCACGAAGGAATAGAGTCTACACTGTTAATTTTGCAACCCCGGCTGAAAGCTAAACCCGGATATGGGCAGATGGAAGTTATCAAAAATTATGGTTATTTGCCAGAGGTTGAATGCTATCCAGGGCAGCTTAATCAGGTGTTTATGAATGTGCTGGCAAATGCTATCGATGCTTTGGAAGAATATGCTCACTTGCGGGTACTTTCGGGGGGGGAACTCTATAGTCCTAAAATTTCTATCCGCACCGAACAATGCCATGCTGACTGGATTTCAATCCATGTTAGTGATAATGGCCCCGGAATTCCGCATGAAGTGATTGGACGACTTTTTGATCCATTTTTTACGACGAAGCCGGTGGGAAAAGGCACTGGTTTAGGTTTGTCTATTAGCTATCAAATTGTGGTCGAAAAGCACGGCGGTAAGCTTAAGTGTCTTTCCCGTCCGGGTGAAGGTGCGGAGTTTGTGATTGAAATTCCTGTGAGCCAAAAAGTAAAAAAGTTTGCTTTTAATGAACTAAATTAAGGTTGCGGTGGGCATAGCTCACCCTACTTTTTTTGAGGTAAAAATTGTTTTAAAATTTCTCCGGGCCGGCGATCCCACCGATCAATATGTTCGTAAATTAATCGGTCGTGATTAAGTTTATAGTTAGAATCACCGTTAAATAATAGTTCTGTTTTCCAAGGCAGCCGCAATATTCCCCGTACTGTCCATTTGGCGATAATTAGATTTTCTTCTATTTGGCTGACCTCATGCACGTCAAAGTAAATTTCTTTGAAAAAAAGCTTGGCATGAAATCGCAATGTCCAAAAGATAATGCGGTAATTGAATTTGCCTTTAAAGGTATTGACGGGATCTTTAAAGTAAATATCTTGGCTGTAAATATCATAGGAAATGTCTTTTTCAAAAAGTGTGGGTAAGTCGTGTTTCAGCGTTTCTATTAGCTGCTGCATTTGAATTTGATTTTCGCTCATGGGCTCTCAAGATTTTAAATGTTAAAAATTTGAGTTGTGGTGCTATTGTACTCGCTTGTGACACCGGCAGGATAAAACAAGCCATCTCAGGGATGCCGATTATGTCGCTTGGGGTGAAACTTCCGAGTAAACTTAAGATCCAATCTGTGCGAGTTTCCTCAGCGTTTCAGTTCGCTTGCTATAACGTCACCGGCAAGGGTTATTTTCTTTTTTTAAGTGTGTATAAAATGAGCAGCCAAAAAATTCATCTGAAAAAGCTTGATAGTCTGCGAGGTTTGGCTTCGCTTTATGTTGTTTTGCATAATCTTGTTTATGGCTTGTATGGCTTAGACATGATTTCAGAAAATTGGAAGCTGTTGTTTTTTGCCGGCCAAGAAGCCGTAATGTTATTTTTTCTAATCAGCGGTTTTGTGATTTATTTATCTACTCATCAAAAAAACCTTGATTTTCGCTCCTTTTGTGTGCGCCGGTTTAGAAGAATCTATTTCCCCTTTCTTTTATCTATTCTTTTATCTATCATTATTTTCTATTTTAATGGGAACTTAGCAGAAAAGTTTTCTTGGCAAGAACTCATCGGCAATTTACTTTTACTTCAAGATTTTGGCCGCGTTAAACCGGGAAATTGGTTTAGCCCCTTTTTAGGCAATTTACCCCTATGGTCTTTGTCTTATGAGTGGTGGTTTTATATGCTTTTTTACCCGATTTACAAGTTTTTACCAGAATCGAAACGGCTTTACATTATTTTAGCCTTTTCCGCCTGTTGTTACCTGATTTTTACTGCTTACCCCAATCATCTTTGTTTGGTTGGTTCTTATCTAATTATTTGGTGGGGTTGAATTAGCAATTTGTTTTCTGCAAGGCAAATTTACCTTCAAGCGGCTACAAATCCTCAGCTTATCATTAGGTTTTATGATTATTCTTAGCTTATTTCCTATCTTCCAAACTCAAGAAATTAAATTTGGGGTTTATCCCTTTTTAGTTTTCCGGCATTTTTTATCAGCACTTTTAATTATTTGGCTTGGCTTCTTATGGTATCAGCAGAATTTTTATAACTTCGACCGGCTACTGGGAATCTTTGCAAAAATTGCTCCCATTTCCTATGCCATCTATATTTTCCATTTCCCGATTTTACTTCAGTTGAATTTAACCCCATTTATCAGCAACTTGTGGCTAGAATACTTCATCAAATTTTGCCTACTATTTACCCTAGCCTATCTCACGGAAATTAAACTTCAACCCCTGCTGAACCGCCAATTAAAATAAGACCAAATCCACTTGCCAAAAGCCCAAAAAAAAGCAGACGACACAGATGTAAAGCAAGCATCGCCGCTGCTATATATCTGCGGTAGAAAACCCCTGATGCTTAAAGCCATAAAATCCAAAAAAAACACCCTGTATAAATCCGACCTATCCTGAAAACTTACTAAATTACTTTTCCCTAAAAACGAAGCCAAGCACGAAAGCGACTTAAAACCGCATAAAAGCGAGGAAAAACTCTTTGAAAAGAAAACCCAGGCAAATTTCTATTCTTAGCAGAAAACATAGGAACTTCCGATGCTGGCCTGCCATACGGCCCCTCCCGTAAAGCCTTTGCCAAAGCCCCATCATTCTCTCTTAACCCTTCATAAAAAAACAAAACTTCCCCTTGAATTCCCACCGAACGATTATACTCAATTTTCCTAACTAAATCTTCCGCACTGATACGATATGGCCCCAATTTAATCAAAATTCCAGGGAAAAGTTTTGGTAATTGTTCCGGCGTAAATTGCTCGGTAACAAGTTTATCTATGAGGCTTTTATAACTTCCAAAATCGCGGCGGTAAAGTTGGGGGTGAATCAAATCAACTAACTGACGGTTAACCCAGGTTTTTGAATCTTGCAAATACTCATCCAAGCCCCATTTATAAATATTGGGTGACATCGAAACTGCTATCTCTGGTTTCAGCGCTTTTACTTCAGTGTAAATACGTTCTAAAAAGCCGGTGAGAATATCAGCACGCCACTGTACCCATTGGGGATCTTTTGGATTTTGCGGGGGGTCTTTTTCAAACATTTGCCGGTAACGTTCAATTGTTGCCACATCATACCCTCCCTCCGAAGGAAAAGCCGGCATTCGATCATCGCCTTGAACGCCATCAATATCATAATTTTTGACAACTTCCAAAACCATATTTAACATAAATTCTTGCACTTGCGGATCAAGAGCATTCATCCACTCAAAGCCGTTTTTATTCAGTAAATTACCGGCCTGGTCTTTGGCCCCCCATTCAGGTTTTTTAGCCAGAAGATGACCACCATTAAGGTTATACGAAGTCGCAAACCCATATTCAAACCAAGGAATAACTTTTAAATTAACTTTTTTAGCTTCTTCTATTAATTCTGCCAGCGGATCTCGACCTTTATAAAGCGGATCAATTTCTACGCCAAAATTTTCCAGCATGACTTGGCTGGGATACATTGTTAGGGCTTTATTCCAAACCACCGGAAACACAAAATTAAAGCCGGTTTCCGCCAGAAACTCCATTGCTTCTTTAATATTGTCCCGCGAATGTAATACCTTACTGGCGGTATTTGTTAGCCATACTCCACGCAATTCCATAATCTTTTTCCGTAGGTTTTTGAGGTTGGCAGGGTGGGTTTTCCCACCCAGAGGTTTAACCGGCAGAATTACTTCGCCAACGACGAGCAAATTCTTCTAAAATTTGCGCGGAAACTTGCGATTGTAACCATTGTAAGGCTGCATCTTGATGCGGTTGTGCCTGATAAAACTTACACACATCCAACAACTGAATCGGCAAAATTAAATTTGAATTTCGCCACTTTTTAGCAAACTCTTGTAACGTCGCTGACGGAATTTGTCCTTGCAGCCAAACAAGCGCTAAATTTTGATTTGATTTGCTCTGATAAAACCGGCACACATCTAACAAGCGAATTCCCGTTGATTGCGAAATAGACTGCGCTCTCCACTCGCGGGCAAACTGTTGCATCACACCTGGAGAAATTTGCCCTTGTAACCACTGTAGTGCCTGTTGCTGAGTCGAGTTTCCTTGATAAAACTTACAGACATCAATTAAACGAATAGGCGACACCGTTTTAGAATTTCTCCACAGTTGAGAAAACCGCTCCATGATGTTCAGCGGAATTTGTTCTTGCAGAGCATCTAATGCCTCATTTTGAAAAGAATATGCCTGATAATACCGGCAGGCATCAAGTAACGTCATGTTATCTAATTTTGGGGCCGGTGTTGGGGTTGGTTTGGGTGCCGGAGAAGGTGTCGGAGAAGGTGCGGGAGCAATGTTAGCTGATGACGAACCATCAAGCAATGCTGTCCAGGTTTCTACCCCCACCAAACCATCCGCTTCTAAACCTCTTCTCCGTTGAAAATCAACGATAGCTTTTTTGGTTGTGTTGCCAAAATATCCATCAATTGTTCCACCATAAAACCCTTTGTCTTTTAGGCATTTTTGCACCGTTTTTACTTTGGAATTTCGCTTGCCTTCCCGCGAAGTTTGGAAGCGGTTTATATCCACCGGCCCTGAGACTCCTTTAACCCTCCCAGAATCGGTAAATTGCCACATTGTCCACACATCCCAACCTCCTGTTACCCAAGGCTCAGGATCGTTGGTATAATGCGCGATCCACAGCGGATAATCGGTAAATTTTTGGATATTTCCAATGCGTTCCCAAAACCCCGGATAAGTGTAAATAATTGGTTTGCGTTTTGTGGCTTTTTCAACAATGTTTAACCAAACGGTCATACGTTCAGCTATAGCGCTGCCACTGACTCCACCGCTAGATTCAATGTCTAAAACTGCCGGCAAGTCTCCTGGTTCAAATTTAACGATTTTTAGGAAATGTTTGGCTTGGGCTTCCGGGTCACTTTGGGGTCGAAAAAAATGATAGGCTCCTCGCAAAATTTTAACCGATTTCATGCCTGACCAATTTCTTGCAAAAGAATCGGCTACAAAGGTTGTTCCTTCGGTTGCTTTGGCAAAAGCAAAGGAAATGCCATCATCGGCAACGGCTCGCCAGTTGACATTTTCTTGAAAGTCTGAAACATCAATTCCGTAAGCGCCCATAATTAATTATTGATTGTCTCTTGTCAGGTGATTGCTGAAAATGCGAAAGATGAAAAGGCAAAAACAGTGTATGAGGAATAGGTAAATTGTAAGATAAAGTTAAAAGAGTTGCACCGGTTTGTTTTAAAGACCGGCTGATAACTATCTTTTCGATTACAGGAATGGGGAAATAAAAAATGGAAGTGATTCCAGCTATTGATTTATTAGAAGGCCGGTGTGTTCGCTTATATCAAGGAGATTACGATAAGGCGGAAACATTTAATGAAAACCCGGCGGCGGTGGCGCAGCAATGGGTCGCGCAAGGTGCAACGCGCTTGCATTTGGTGGATCTTGATGGCGCAAAAAAAGGTGAGCCTGTGAACCGGCCCGCTATTGCAGAAATTGTCCGCTCAACAAATGTGCCGGTGCAAGTGGGTGGCGGTTTACGCGACCGGCAGACGGTGGCTGATATATTGGCCCTTGGCGTTGACCGCGTGATTTTGGGTACAGTTGCGGTAGAAAAGCCCGATTTGGTAAAGGAGTTGTGTCAAGAATTCCCTGGTCAAATTGTGGTGGGAATTGATGCGCGTAATGGCAAAGTTGCCACGCGAGGCTGGTTGGAAACTTCCGAGGTTTTAGCAACCGATTTAGCTCAGCAAATGGCGAAATTAGGCGCTGCGGCGATTATTTATACGGATATTCACCGGGATGGGACGCTTTCTGGCCCGAATATGGCGGCGTTGCGGGAAATGGCGGCGGCGGTGGATGTGCCGGTGATTGCTTCTGGGGGGGTAAGTTCGGTGACAGATTTGCTGAGTTTGCTTGCTTTGGAACCGCAAGGCGTGACTGGTGTGATTGTGGGAAGAGCGTTATATACGGGCGATATTTCGCTGAAAGAGGCCATTCAAGCGGTGGGAGAGGGCCGGTGGCAAGATGTGCCTCCTGATTTAGGTTCTTCTGGTTTTGCTTAATTTTGCTTTATAGAGTTTTAGATACGGCGCTATGGCAAAAACCCGGTTTTTTTTCAAGAAACTGGGTTTTTAGAACGCCAGATTCATTGTGTGGTTAAATTAAAAAAGTTTTTAGCTTTTGGTTAGTATAATGAAACCTTTTTATTCAGTTGCGATTAAGGAATGTGGGGAAAGTTTGGTGGCAATTCCGCCAGAAAAGTTTGCTTTGGTTTCGCCGCATCCTTATCAAAAACTCGGTGCGCCGTATGGGGGAAAATCGCCTTTTTTTGTGCGCGAAAGTGTGCTGGCGGCTTTGTTGAAGGCCCAAGAATTTTTACAAGAAAGTTATCCTCTTTGGAGTTTGCAAATTTTTGATGCTTACCGGCCGGTTTCTGTTCAGAAATTTATGGTGGATTATAGTTTTCACCAATTGTTAGAAATTGAAAATTTAAAAGCGGAAAATTTAACTCAAATTCAGCAGCAAGAAATGATGGAGCGGGTTTATCAGTTTTGGGCTCGTCCGAGTTTGGATCTGGCGACTCCACCACCGCACAGCACCGGCGCGGCGGTGGATGTGACTTTAGTTGATGAAAAAAAAGAGCCGGTGAATATGGGTTCGCCTATTGATGAAATTTCCCCGCGTTCTTTTCCCGATCATTTTGGGGAAAGTTGCCAAGCCCAAGAAATGCAATATCACACCCACCGCTGCATTTTAAAAGACGCTATGTTAAGGGCCGGTTTTCTTCAACATCCCTCGGAATGGTGGCATTTTTGTTTGGGTGATCAAATGTGGGCTTGGTTAAGCGGTGAAAGTTGCGCTCGTTATGGTCGTTTGGAATGAATAATTGCTGGCAAAATTTACTTTTATTACTGTTTTATTGGCCTGCCATTCCTACACGAGATAATACAATGCGGTTAAATTCTTCGCGTCCGGTTTGCAGGTTTGCCGGCACTCCATTGGGGTATTGTTCGGCGATCAGAGTGTTTAATTGTTGCGCTCGGTTCCCCGGATTCGGGTGACTGCTGAGAAATTCTGGCTGTTTGCCTCCTTTGCTCGCTGCGTCAAGGATCTGCATGACTTCGATCATGGCTTTTGGGTTATAACCGGCTTCACTCATAAACCGCACTCCCAGCCGGTCGGATTCGAGTTCATCCTGGCGACCATAACGCAAACCCACCATTTGATTGACGGCTTGGGCGATGACGGCGCTTTCTCGGCCTCTTCCGTATTCATCAGTGGTGGCAACGCCAACAGCGGTTACAAGGGCTGCACCGAGTTGTTGTTTGGCTAAGTGTTCGGCACCGTGTCTTGCGATGACATGACTGATTTCGTGGGCAAGGACACCGGCCAGTTGTGCTTCACTTTGCAAACGCCGCATTAAACCCATCGTAACGAAAATTTGTCCGCCTGGTAGGGCAAAAGCGTTGACGGTTTGAGGATCTCGTAATAAGTGAAAATCAAAGGGATAGCCGGCTTGGGCGGCGCCTGACTGCTGGACAATTTTTAAGCCAACGCTATCTATATAATCTTGTAAAACTTTATCTTGATAAAGTCCGCCAAATTCTTGTGCCATTTCTCCCCGCGCTTGTAACCCCAGGGCGACTTCTTCTTGAGGGGTCATTTTTACGCGCTGTGTTTCTCCTGTGATAGGATTTTTTACGCCGCTTGCCAAATAGCTAATTAGTCCGAAAAAGGCAACTAATAGCCCCATTCCTAAACGAAACAGCCCACGATTCACTGCTTTTTTCTCCCTACTCTTTTAACAGGAAACTAGCATCCGGGGCTGTTGAAAATCATCTACCTAGAGGTGTCTTTCAAAGGGGTGTTTTTCGGAGTTATCTTTCTTTAAGAATATACCTTTAGTAGTAGGTTGGGTTGAGAAACGAAACCCAACCTACAAAGGCACTAGACAATAATTTTACAACCGGCGCTCTAATTTTAAAACATCGCCGCTAGAGAGTTTTTGGGCGGTGGCTGTCAAATCTATCCAAGCTGGTAGCTTAGAGTTTTGAATGCGTTTTATTTGGGTATTTGCACTTGTTAAACTGCTGCCAATTCCTACTGCTATGACGTTTTCCCAATTATCACATTCTAATTCATCAATTACTAGCAACTGGCCGGTTTGCCAACGCAGCCGGCGAGTAAAATGCAAGGGTGGATTTTGTTGCCGATTTTTTGGATGGTGTAGGCTGATAAGTTGGGGAAAAAAGCGGCCTAGACTGAGGGCAATTAGTCTCTGCAAAATTAATTTTTTTGGGGTGAGGTTTTGCTGTTTTACCCATTGCAATTGACCTTGAATGATTATTTGCTCTTTTTCGAGTTCTATGGTGTTTTGGGATGTTAAGTTTGCGGTGTAGTTTTTGATTTGATTGTTTTGGTTAATTACAACAGAAAAGTGTGTATCAGAGGCAACTAATTTGCCGTCTCGAAACAGTTTAAAAGCTCCTCCTTGACTGAGGACAACATATAGTTCTGTGTTGGCTGAGGGACGTTGGGTGGGTGGCGCGCTGGGGAGAGTTGGACTGTTGGTAAAGTTGCGCCGGTCAATAAAAATTTGGGCTTGCTGAAACCAAAAACGACTGATGGGACGGGGTGCAGCAAGGGGCCGGTCGGAAACAAAATCTCGCCCTGCAAGTAAATAATTACTGACATAAAGAGGGGTGTTTCGTTCATCGCAAAAAGGGGGAAATATGCCGGTGGCGATTGCTTGCAAAAAAGTATCATTGATGCGTAAAGCTTCGGGCAACCAGCGACCAATTAATTCAAAGCCGTGCGGGAAAAAATAATCTCCGCCGTTTCTATTGTCTCCGCCATAGGAGCCATCGGGATGAATTAATTGGCCGGCAAATTCTATGGCTTTGATGAGGCTTTCTCGGAGTTTTGGATCGGGTTTGAGTTGATAGAGTCTGGCTAAATGAGAAAGGGTTAGGGTATGATACCCAGGGTCACATCCGTTATTTTCTGGAAACCAACCTTCTTGGGTTTGAGATTGTAAAAGTTTTTCTAAAAATGCTGCTTTGGCGCGTTTCCATTTGGAGGTTTTATAAAGTTGAGAAAGCAGTTCTAAGCAAAGGATAATTGCGGCTAATATATGCGTGGGATGGGTTATTTGATGGTGGTTTGCTAACCAGTCGGCTCGCTTTTCAAAAAAATTGAGAACTTCGGGGTTATCTAGTTCAAGTAAGACGCAAGTTTCTATGCAGGCTAAAAGGGAAAAGGCGGTGGCTTTGCTATCTCTGTCATAGGGAAAATAGTTGTCGCAGGAAAAGTCTGGGTGGGCGCTTTTGGCTGCATAAAAGATGCCGGCTTCTATCCATTGACGCAAGGCCGGTTGTTGGTAATAGGGATTTTCTGGAATGTTTAAGTCATAAACTAAGGCGAGGGGCCATACGCATTCAATGGCGGTGCCGGTGGGAAAATCGGTGATTTTGTGGTGCCAGAAGTTGCGGTCAAAACTGCCGTAGGTGGGGCTGTGGGGGTTGCTATCGAGGCGACTCAAGATGTTTGGAATTTGGGCGAGGGCTTGCTGAATAAATAAATTTCTCATAAAGATTTTTATGTTGTTTTGTTGGCTGAGTGGTTGGAGAAATTGGTTAATTGTGGGATTTTTTTAAGTGCCAATAAATTCTATTTAAACAGAATGTCGTGTTTGACGGCTAAATTTGTTTAATTTTGTCATAAAAGCTACATTATTATGGGAAAATCGGCGAAATTTTGCCACATTTATTACAAGTTAGGGGCTAGGGGTAATCAGTTTGTTTAGTTATTTAAATTTTAGTCTATTTTGGTTTAAATTAATAGCGCTAATAATGAGTTTTGATTGGTTGTGTATTTTACGGTTCAGCTAAATTAATGCTAATATTATTAAGTCGGATGAGGGTTTTTTTTGATGGCTGATGGTTTCATTCTGTCAGACCCGCATTCAACAAATGACCTCACACACCTTTTAAATTTATGCCCCAAATTCAAGACGAAACAATGGGAAAAGTAACAACCACTCTAACGATTATCAACCGGCTCGATCAAGGCAAAGCCGAAGATGGGCTTATTAGCGCGGATCAAGTAAGGTCTGTTGTCCTCAATGATGTGCTGGTAGACACCGGCGCCACCACATTATGTTTACCGGCAGATATCATCGCCCAACTTGGTTTAAAAATCCTTAAACAAGTTGTGATTGAAACGGCAACGGGTATCAGCGAAGCCCGTATTTTTCGAGATGCTACTATTATCTTGCAAGGACGAGAAGGAACGTTTGAATGTTTAGAATTACCAGGAGGAAGCCGGGCACTTTTAGGTGTAATTCCGATGGAAGCATTAGGCATTGAAATAGATTTAAAAAATCAAGCCTTAAAACTGCTGCCAGACGGGCCAACAGAAACTTATTTAACGATACTTTAAAACGTCAGGGCGGTTGAGTGTTAAGAATTATGGCAGAGCGCTAAAATTATTAAGCAGTATAATGTTTTGTCTTCATGTCCAATTTTGTCCCTCTGTCTGACTCGCCAGAAAAAGCCCCAGAATTCCAACTCAACCCCTCTCACGCACATCTACCAGGGAACACCATCCGCATACGCGGAGCCAGACAGCACAATTTAAAAAACATCGACCTCGAATTACCACGCGACCGGCTGATCGTTTTCACCGGCGTTTCTGGAAGTGGTAAATCTTCCCTTGCATTTGACACAATTTTTGCCGAGGGACAACGCCGATATGTAGAATCTCTCAGCGCCTATGCTCGTCAATTTTTAGGACAATTAGATAAACCTGATGTTGATGCCATTGAAGGGTTAAGTCCGGCAATTTCTATTGACCAAAAATCAACCTCTCATAACCCCCGTTCAACGGTGGGGACAGTCACAGAAATTTATGATTATTTTCGCTTACTTTATGGACGGGCCGGTGAGCCCCATTGTCCGATTTGTGACCGGTCAATTGCGCCGCAAACCATTGATGAAATGTGCGACCGGATTTTAGAACTGCCAGACAAAACAAAATTTCAAATTCTCGCGCCGGTGGTAAGAGGAAAAAAAGGCACTCATAGAAAACTCATTTCTTCCCTTGCTTCCGAAGGCTTTGTGCGGGTAAGAATTGATGGCGAAGTCCGCGAACTTTCCGACAGCATCGAATTAGATAAAAATCTTTCTCATACCATAGAAATTGTAATTGATCGGCTGATCAAAAAAGAAGGCATCCAAGAACGTCTTTTCGATTCGCTTAGCACTTGTTTAAAACATTCAGAAGGAATTGTTTTAATTTTAGCAGCCGAACCGGATGCCAAAAATGAGCGAGAAATTGTTTTTTCTGAAAACTTTGCCTGTCCGGAACATGGCGCAGTTATGGAAGAACTTTCACCGCGTTTATTTTCTTTTAATTCGCCTTATGGTGCTTGCCCAAATTGTCATGGATTGGGCAGTTTGCGAACATTTTCGCCAGAATTAGTAGTGCCAGATTTGAATGCGCCGGTGTATAGCGCCGTTGTACCTTGGGCAGAAAAAGAAGACCCTTATTATTTATCTTTACTTCACAGCGTTGGGCAAGCCTTTGGTTTTGAATTAAACACGCAATGGAAAAAATTAACCCGCGAACAACAGAAAATTTTGTTCTATGGTTCCGAAGAAGAAATTTTGATTGAAACTGAATCTCGCTACCGCAGCGGACAGGGATATATGCGCCGTTTTCCGGGGGTTATTCCTTTATTACAACGCCAGTATGATGAGACTTCTTCAGAATTACAAAAACAAAAACTTGAGCCTTATGTTCACGAGCAACCTTGCGAAGCTTGTCATGGAAAACGCCTTAAACCAGAAGCCCTGGCGGTGCGCTTAGGAGGCTATAGAATTTTAGAGTTAAGCGGGGTTTCTATTGGCGATTGTTTGGAACGCATTCACAATTTAAAATTAAGTGACCGGCAAGCAAAGATTGCTGATTTAGTCTTGCGGGAAATTCGCGCTCGCTTGCAGTTTTTACTCGATGTTGGCTTAGATTATCTAACGCTGGATCGACCGGCTATGACGCTTTCTGGCGGCGAAGCGCAGCGCATTCGTTTGGCTACGCAAATTGGTTCAGGATTAACCGGTGTCTTGTATGTTTTAGATGAACCTAGCATTGGTTTACACCAGCGTGATAATAATCGTTTGTTGAATACATTAACGAAATTGCGCGATTTAGGAAATACGTTAATTGTTGTCGAACATGACGAAGAAACGATTCGCGCTGCTGATTATTTAGTGGATATTGGGCCAAAAGCCGGTGTACATGGGGGAGAAATTATTGCCCAAGGCGATTTAGAAGCGCTTTTAACGGCAGAAAAATCTCTCACCGGAGCCTATCTTTCGGGGCGAAGTGTCATTGAAACGCCGCCAAAACGAAGAGGTGGCAATGGCAAAAAGTTGATAATGAAAAATGCCAACCGGAATAACTTAAAAGATATTAATGTTGAAATTCCGCTGGGTAAACTTGTCTGCGTAACGGGCGTTTCTGGGTCGGGTAAATCAACTTTAGTTAATGAATTAATGTATCCTGCTTTGCAGCATCATTTAACTAAAAAAGTGCCTTTTCCAAAAGAATTGGAAGCGATGAAAGGATTGGATGAAATTGATAAAGTGATTGTGATTGATCAGTCTCCCATCGGACGCACACCCCGGTCAAATGCTGCTACTTATACAGGAGTTTTTGATATTATTCGCGGCGTTTTTGCGGAGACAATTGAGGCAAAAGCACGGGGGTATAAACAAGGGCAATTTTCTTTTAATGTCAAGGGGGGAAGATGTGAGGCGTGCAGTGGACAAGGCATGAATGTAATTGAAATGAATTTTTTACCTGATGTTTATGTCCAGTGTGAGGTGTGTAAGGGGGCAAGATATAACCGTGAAACCTTGCAAGTTAAATATAAAAACCAGTCGATTTCCGATGTTTTAAATATGACGGTGGAGGAGGCGCTGGAAATGTTTAAAAATATTCCGCGTGCGGCGGGCCGGTTACAAACTTTGCTTGATGTGGGGTTAGGATATATTCAACTCGGACAACCGGCACCAACGCTTTCTGGTGGAGAAGCGCAGCGGGTAAAATTAGCCACTGAATTGTCACGGCGCGCCACAGGAAAAACGCTTTATCTCATTGATGAACCGACAACTGGTTTATCGTTTTATGACGTTCATCAGTTGTTAAATGTGTTGCAGCGTTTGGTGGATAAAGGTAATTCTATTTTGGTGATTGAGCACAATTTAGATGTGATTCGCTGCTCGGATTGGGTGATCGATTTGGGGCCAGAAGGAGGCGATAAAGGCGGCGAAATTATTGCTTTTGGCACGCCCGAAAAAGTAGCGGAAACTCCGGGGAGTTATACGGCGCAATATTTGAAAAAAGCTTTGCAATATTATCCGCCAAAAACTTGAATAGATGGAGCATTGGCAGGTGGGGGGATGGCAGGCAAGATGCCTGCTCCACAGTGGGGCAGGCATCTTGCCTGCCGGCTTTTTTCTACCTAAGTTTTTACTCAAATTCATACTCCTTAAATCGCCGCCAAAATACGCCGGTATCGCGCCTCTACACCCATATAAATGCCATAGGAAAGTAACCCCAGGGCCACAAGTAATAAAATCCAAGGGCCATAAGGTTGTGCGGCTAAGGCTTGCAACGCACCGGCCAGTCCCCGCGCTTGATTTGGATCAGCTTGGCGAGCAGCTTGAATTAAAAACAAGCCAATCACAATAAAGTTAACTCCCCGCGCTGCTAAACCAAACCGGCCTAAACGAGTTGCCCAAGTTTCCTCAGTTTGGCTCATTTGATTTAACTTTAATTTTTGGCGGAACTTAGCTTTATAAGCTTTATAAAAATGGTAGAAACCCAGGCCAATAATAAAAGCTCCAAAAAGTCCCACTAACCACTGCCCAAAGGGTTGAGAAAGTACCTTTGCTGTCCAATCTTGGGCCGAATTTCCACCGCTACCACCCCCTGTACCTAAGACCATTTGAAAGGCAGTTAAAGAAAGGCCGGCATAAATTAAACCGCTGATGACATAGCCAAGACGTTGTAGTAAACCTTTGGCATCTGAGCCTTTATTTTCGGGGTCTTTGATGGCTTGCACAAATCGCCATAATACATAGCCAATTAAGCCAATTCCTACTAAGGTCAGCAAAAATTTTCCGAAGGGTTGCGTAATAATTGCTTCTAAGGCACCGCGTGTATCGGTTGTTTTTCCGCCGGTACCAACTGCGGCTCTTATTGCTAGTAACCCGATGATTGCATAGACAATTCCTTTCGATGCCAATCCAAATCTGGCGAGCCGGTCTACCCACTGAGAAGATTGTTGTCGCATTTTTTTATGCTAAAATGTTTTCTACTTTTTTTATACTCTTGAGAGCGGTATAATTACATCCCTCTGGGGAGTTGAATACCTCTTTCAAAAGACATAAATTTTCTCAATCTTTAGGAATATAAGCGGTAGCAATCATGCAAAATTTAAACTATCCTTGGCACCATGATTACATTGTCACTAATGGTGTGAGACTGCATTATGTTACGCAGGGAGAAGGGCCCTTAATGTTAATGCTGCACGGTTTCCCTGAGTTTTGGTATTCTTGGCGCTATCAAATCCCCGAATTTGCCAAAAATTATAAAGTTGTGGCGGTAGATTTACGCGGATATAATGACAGCGAAAAACCCAAAGAACAATCTGCTTATGTGATGGCAGAGTTTATTAAAGATGTGTTAGGAATTATCCGGGGTTTGGGTTATGAAAGTTGCGTTTTGGTGGGGCATGATTGGGGTGGTGCAATTGCTTGGTGTTTTGCATATTCTCACCCGGAAATGGTGCAAAAGTTAATTGTTTTGAATATTCCCCATCCTGTAAAGTTTGCTCAGGGTTTAATGACTCCCCAGCAATTGATGAGGAGTTCTTATATATTTTTCTTTCAGCTTCCTTTGGTGCCGGAGTTGGCAATTCAGGCTAATGATTACCAAGCAATTGAGCGAGCGTTGCGAGGGATGGCGGTTGATAAAACGACGTTTAGTGATGAGGATATTGAGCTTTATAAAAATGCAATGGCAAAGCGTGGTGCTTTGACGGCGGCTTTAAATTATTACCGCAATGCTTTTCAGGGGTTTTTAAGTCAGAAACAATGGGGAGTTTTAGAGGTTCCTACGTTGATGATTTGGGGTGAGGATGATATTCCTTTGGGGAAAGAGTTAACTTATGGAACTGAGGCTTATGTACGGAATTTTCAGCTTCGTTATATTCCAAATTGCAGTCATTGGGTGCAGCAAGAAAAACCGGTTTTGGTGAATGAGTATATGCGGGAGTTTTTGGAAAGTATAATTGTCTAAGCTGGGCATTGCCCAGCCTACAATTTAAACCAATTCTTCAGTCACCACACGACGGATAATTTCTGTTATTTCCGCCGCCATTCTGGCATCAAGTTCTGTGGCTTCCGCATTGGCATCATTTAAACCTTTTACCCCCCGCAAAGCCATTGCTAAAGTGCGTAATTTTGCCGGCTTTCCTTTGGCTTTTGGGCGCCGGTCAATAAACTGCACCAACGCCACATAACACATTTCTGTTTGATTGCGAGCCGAACTGCGTCCAAACCCCATTTTAGAAATAATTACCGGCGATTTTATTTCACTTGGTAAACCCAGTTTTTCCAAAGCCACATCTACAAAGCGAGCAGATTCTAACCCCATTGCTCGAATTACAGATTCCAAACTATCCCACTGGGCGCCGGGTAAGCGCGACGCTTGCGGCAAATAAAAATGCCATCCTAACATCGAAATCATCCGCGTTAAATCGTAAGCAGATAGCGCATTTCCTCCTTTTTCGCTGGCCGGTGCAGCCGTTAATACAACTTTTTTTAACTTCTGATCGTAGAGTTCTGGCGACTCAATAAACGCCCCTTCGCCATAGTTTCCGCGAAATACTAAGCCGGTGTTTCCTGTGATTTTCTTCAGCCAAGCTTCCAACCCCGGATAAGTTTCAAATCGCTTAAACATTGCCGCGATAGAGTTAGAAGTTCCTATTTTGTTGGCGTAGGTTACTACATCGCTGACTAAATCATAAAATTTAAACCAAGCTCCATCCTTGGGGTCTCTCACAGCACAATTATCAACATCGCAACCAGCAAATTTACTATTAGCTTGGCTCACTAAATTTAAAATACTTATAAATTTAGTCGTACTCCAAAATTGTGTCAAAGTTAAAGATTTTTTCCCCAGCCAGCGCGACCGAAATTGACCGCCAACAAAACTACCCAAACAAACACAAGCTTCTGTGATATCCGAATGCAAAAAACTCAGTCCGTTATCATCAATTTTTGGAAATTCCCCCACTTTAGGATAAGGAGTGTAGGTCACAGTAACCGAAGTTTTTGCCTGTGTTACTTTTTCGCCTAACGATGTTACCTCGAGGTCGTCGGGTTTTTCTTTTAGCCGCAAAGGATAACTACTAACGTCTGCTTTATAAGGCGAATTATTAATGCCGCGATCTAAAAAAGCTAATTTATAAGCATCATAGCCGGCCTCCGCTTTTAAAAAATCTTTAAATACTTGGTCGCGGGACGTTGCCACATATAACTTGAACATCGACCCCTCAAGTTTAATTAGCACTTCGGCAAAACGTTTATCAAATTTGCCGGTTTTCATACTGTCAAGATTGACTGTTTTGCAAAATTCACTAATTGCCGAATCTGTACGCGGCCCATAGCTGCCATCAATCCATCTGCCGGTGGGATATAACCCCAAATAACTTAACTGTTTTTGGATTTGCTTAAGCAATTCTTCATCTGTTTTTAGCTTCTCCAAATCGATGACTAAATTTTTTTCAATGATATCTTCTAGCCGCATAATTTAAACCTCTTAAAACCTCAAAGTTTTTCCTGTTTTTCAGCTTTTCTACTCCCTAAATAGAGCATTTTCCCAAAAAATAATAGTGAAAACGCTTCCACATCAGGTTAGCTTAGTTAATGAAATTTAGTTAACCACCATAATATACCTCTCTGACTCAACTCTCCAAAAAAGTATAAATTCTTCAGAAATGCGATCCGCCGGTGGCCGCCATTCTCCTAGCCTTGCATTTTTAATTCAAAACCTTTAGCGTCGGCAGACAGCACTTATCCCCCAAACCTCTTTACCATTCCACACAGCCCCTCGCTTTGTTTTAAGCTTACAAACTTCAAGTTACAAGATACCTCCTTCTCAGTCAGGAATTTTCTTCAAACTTTTTTCACTCTCCTGCTGCTTTTATCCCACCAAAAATTCTACTACCGCAAGCCCGACAGCCCAGCCCTTCATAAAAATTAACGCTTTTCCAACTTTTGACACAACTTTTCGCCCCTCAGCTTGGTCTCTGTTTGCGCTTGCTGATTGCGTCTTAAAATCTCATCTCAACCGCTTAACTCCTAAATCATATAAAATTAAATTAGTCTCCGAGATTATTGCACTATGATAAACCCTTTTGAACGCTTAAAACATCTCCCTTGGCTGTCTTTACTTCAAGTTGCTGCTATCGTCACAGCTTTTGCCTCTGTGCTTGAATTTATAATCGCATTAAGTGCCACTCAATTTGCCCCCATCCAAAGCAGCTTACGACTTTTATATAGCCCCCCTTTAGGAATCATTCTCCCCTTACTTACCGCCGCAGGAGTTGGGGCTTTATCTGTCTATATTTTAGAGCGTTTTTTCCGCGAAGTTTATATAGATCGTTCCAGTTTATGGGCATTAGTACCGTGTTTTGTTCTCACCGTTTTATTAAAATCTCTCTTACCCCTTCCCAGCTTTCTCGTCGGTTTTAGTCAGCCGGAAATTGTCTCTATAATTGTCGGAATTTTTTGGAAAGGCCGGCCCTACTGGCGATAATTATCTTCCTCTTAAAAAGTCGTCTTTAGGCATCAATTATCGCCTATACGGCTTTTTGATGATTGGCTTTTATTCCCCTTTAATAGGCTTTATAAAAACCTCGCTCTTCCATTTTTATCTAATTTAAAAAAAAATAACTTAAGCTTTTCTAGGACTAGGCAAAAAACCTCTGCTAAAATATAACTCTAAAGGCGAGAAAACTTTGGGGTGCAAAAACCTCGCCCACCATAAAACAAGTGCTAAAAAATACAATATGCAAACAGCTAAACTGCCGGCCGGCCCCCAGACTCCCCAATGGTTGCAGAAGCTAGAATGGATAATGCGCCCCCTCGAATTTATGGAAAATTGCGCTGAAGAATATGGCGAGATTTTTACCGCCCGATTCGGCCCAAAATCTACGCCTGTAGTATTTATAAGTCACCCGGAAGCCATCAAACAAATCTTTACCACAGACCCGAAAAAATTAGATGCCGGTAAAGGAAACGGCATGAAATTAAACTTATTAAGAGAGCAATCTTTAATCAGCTTAGACGGCGAAGTTCACCAAAGTCAGCGAAAGTTATTAACTCCCCCCTTTCATGGCGAACGAATGCGAACCTATGGGCAAATGATCAGCGAAATTACCGAACAAGAAACAAACCGCTGGCCGGCCAAAAAATCCGTTAACATTCTCCATTCCATGCAGGTTATTGCCCTCCAAGCCATTGTCCAAGCCGTCCTGGAAATAATAACTCTAGAAGCGAAAAACTTCAACAAATTCTTACAGAAAGACTGCAAATAGTCAATTCTTCTCTCAGCACAGCCGTCTTATTTTTCTCATTTTTGCAAAAAGATTTTGGCCCCCCTAACTCCTCATGCCAAATTAAAAAAATTTTGCCCAATTTGAAATGAAAATTATCCTCGCCAAAATTTTGTCTAGCTGGCAATTAAGCTTAGCCGATGATAAACAAGAAATACCCGTTCGCCTGGGACTATTAATTGCGCCGGCTAGGGGAGTCAGAATGATTGCCAAACCCCTCACCTCAATCTAAATTAATTTAAGCACAACTAAATTCCCCTTCCCCACACCCTTCTTAACTTTTAACTTTCCTCAAAACCTATTCCAGTTTCCCTTCCAAAACCGGCCACCCCTCTAAGGATAGACTCTTATTATTTCTTAATAAAAGCTAGGCGTATTGCTTAACCCTTACCTAGAAGAGATAGTCTTATTTATATCATTAGATAGATGATACTCCCTGATTCAAATTGTTAATCTTAAAATAACAAAAACACAAAATATTCAAGGAAAAAACACTATGAACCTACTTGCTTGGATCGTTTTAGGATTAATTGCCGGTGCCATCGCCAAAGCAATTTATCCTGGTGCTCAAGGCGGCGGCATACTTTCTACAATGATCTTAGGAATTGTTGGCGCCTTTATCGGCGGAACCTTAGCAACTTTTTTAGAAACCGGTGCACTCCAACTCACCGCCGCAAGTTTAAGCATTCCGGGAATTTTTATCGCCGTTTTAGGGGCACTTGTAGCCATCTGGGGCTGGTACATGATCAACCGTCGCGCCTATTAATTATGCCCGCTTGGTTGTGCCAAACTCAAACCTCAGCCCAATTAAATACAATTCAAAAAAGCCGGTTTTTCTTTAAGAACCGGCTTTTTAAAGCATCTCAAATAAAATATATACCTGTTTTCATTGATATTCAGATAAACATTAAATTTCTAATCAACCAATATATTCTCCGAAAAGAGGCAATTTTTATTACTTATTCCCCATTTCTAATCAACTTTCTCTTCCCGAACCAAAGTTAAACTCACCCATTCCCCCTTCTCACTATACCGGCGAATCATTCGCAGCCTTAAATTCGGCTCAACTAACCACCCCGCCTCCAAAAAAAACCCCTCCCTCAACTTAACAACCCCCGGAATATTAGCCGAACCACCATCAGGTAACAAAAGCACCGTATTTTTTTCAAACTTTATTTTATTTCCCTCTACAACCCCAGTAGAAGAAAGCGTTTTTATCCCATTTCCGATATCAAAAGAAAGCTCTTGCTTAACATTCCCATCCCCTAAATCTTCAAACTTCAAACTCGAAGAAAAACTATCAGCCCCACGCCAATCAGGATAAAGCGTCACCCCCTGTCCCCGCCACTCACCAAATAACTGATTAACCGTCAAAATCGGTCGCTCAATTGCATTTGAACCCGCCTTTTTTTCCCGAATTAAAGTCAAACCCGATAACTTCCCCTCACTCCCCGAAAAAATCTGCACCAAACGAAAACGCCGATCATCATTAATAAATCCAAACTCCGCCCCAAAATTCACATTAGGAGCCAATTGAATAGTACCCTGAGAAAACGCCCCATCCTCAAAAAATAAAATATCTCCTCCCACCGTTTCATATTCCCTAACCAACTCATTTGGGGGTTCGCTTTCGCCAGACGACCACAGGCGCAAAGTCAGCCGCACTTTTTCATTATTCTCTAACCCCTCCAAAATCAAAACACTTTTGATATCATTAACAACCTCCCCACTCGGAGACATTGTAGTAAAAGAACCCTGCCACTCAGCCAAATTTTTCAAAAAATTATTCCATTGAAAACTCATAGCTTTAACCTAATTTTTACTCGAAATTTTCCCTAAGCAAAACAATTATAAACCGGCCTCTTAAAAGGAAAATTAGATTTCAGACAACCCGATAAAAAAAACTCAACGTTGCCCAAACCCGCATATCTAACGCAAATCCATCCGTCAAAACCCCCATTTCGGCTACACCGGCCACACTGCTATCGTGTAAATCTTGCAAAAGTGCCATCGCCACCGGCATCGGATTCGCCAACACACTCACCGGCTGGCCGTCCGCCTTCGCCGACATCACCGCCGCCAGACCGGCCAAAGTTTTTGTCAAAGGTTCCCGACAGCAAATTAACTGCGCCTCCGCCAGACCCCCCGCACCCCTCAGCAAGAAAGGCCCACCCGAACTTTCCGAAGGAATCGTCATACTCTCACCCGGACGCACCACCCCACTTTCGCCATCCCCCGGATCATAAACCGCACTTGCAAAAGCCCGTCCCCGGTTATCCATCCCTAACAACACATAATATATATCGCTTTCGCTCTCATTATGCAAACGATATTGAATCCGTGAGCCGGCCGGTAAAACCAACGCCGCTTTTTCCTTTAACCCCCCAGAACCCTCACCCTGCAAAGTGCCGCGTTCCTGCAAAACCAGCGATTGATTGTCTTCCACCAACTCCAGCGCCGCCCGACAAGCAAGCAGAGACGAACTTTCATTTGCCGTCAAGCGCCACAACTTCGCAGCCAACAAAATATGAAGGTGAGGAGCCAGACGGCGCACAGCACTTTTCACCGCCTCCCCACCTTCCCCCACCGTATTCGGAATTATATTTTGTGCTAAAGAAAACAACCCATAACTTGTTTTAGCAGCCGGTAGAGCCGCCGCCCCAGCTTGAGCAATCAGCGTTTCCCGCAACCGGCCAAACAAACAATCAGCAGCAAAAGACCCAGCCGCCACCGGCGAAACATTCGGTATCGCCGAAAAAGCAGAAGTAGCATCAACTCGCTCGATCCGCTCCAAACTGCTATCCAACCCCACCGTCAAGCTCACATTACGCGGCACAACCCGCACAGCCTCTCTCACAAATTGGCCCGTCGAGAGTTCTCCCCCACCGGCCAAAACCTGCGCCGTCGCCATCAAACCACTGCGTGAGCGAACAACCATCCAAGCCGGTGTAGCCCCCACAGCCGACAAAATCGAATTCGCCCCATAACAATCTAAAACCTGCGCCGGTAATCCCCCCAACCACAACTGCGCCGTTTTACTCTCCGCATCCCAAGCCGTACAAACCCCATCCGCACCCTGATTTTCCCCCCCCAAAAACGACCTTAAAACCTCCTCACCCTTCTCTTCCAAAGCCAAATTTTCTAACTGCGGGATGTCGATACCCGTTAATCTTTCCACCGTACAAGCCGCTTGATTCAAAATAAAAGTCAGCCTCGAAGCCGGAGTTGTCTGCCATAAAGTTTGCGTCAGCGCATAAGTAAACACTCCCGCACTAAAGCCACTCCATTGCATTTCACCGGCCACTTGCTCCGGGCGTGCCCCCATCAAAACATCTTTTTTGCCCTTTAAATCCCCTGCATTTGCCAACTTGGCTTTTAACGGCTCAATCCACCCTTCCTCCTGTGCCCCCATTTTCCACACCGGCACCGCAGGAAGCGACCGCACCCGCAAAGATCCCTGTAAACTCGACCCCGGATAAACATAACTCGTATCCAGAACCGCCAAAACATTCTCAGCAGAAAGCGAACGCAGCAATAAAAATAAATCTTTAACAGATAAATCATTAATAACCCCATTAGGAGCAGCGCTGATCACCCCATCCACCGGCACCAAAGAACTGCTTTCAGCCCAGCCCAGATCATCCCCCCCTATCTCCATCCGGCGTCCGTAGCCACTAAAATGAAAAACCACCGCATCGCCCGGACGAGCCTGCTCAACCAAATGATCAATAAAAGCCGCCCTAATATTTGCAGCCGTCGCTTGAGAATCCGTCAAAGTCAGAATATCTGCATTTTGAAACCCAAACCTGTAAAGCAACAACTCCCGTTGTAACTCCACATCCGTTAAACAGCCCAAGAGGGGAAGAGAGCCGCCCCCATACTGATTAACCCCCACCAACAAAGCCAACTTTCGCTTGGGTGTTTCCGCCAGTGCCTTAACAAAGCGCGTTTCGGCGCAATCCCAAACAGCCCCACCAAACCCCAACCCAGCCAGCGCCCAGCCGGCCCGTTCCAAAAATTCCCGCCGCTTCAAGGCCATGTCCTATTCCTAGCTTGTCAATTCTAGTTTAGAATTTCTCACGGCTGATAAGAGGAGACTCTTCGACAGACTTGGGAACCGGAAGACATAAATACCCCCCTGATCCCAAGTCCAGCCGGTTCTTTAATAAGAATCCACCGGCACTCGCATCGCCCGCGCCAACTCAGCCGCCACTTCAGGTCGGCTAAACTCAGGCGGCGGAAGTTGACCAGAACGCAACAACTCCCGAACCTTAGTCCCTGAAAGATGAATTCGCTGGTCTGGCTTACTGGGGCTAGTTTTCGTCGTCGCCATTCCCTGCGTAATCTTGCAGAAGAAAGCGTGCTCAAACATCATCGGAGTAATCCCCAACTCCCCAGGCTCAAACTCCTTAAAAATATACTGAGCATCATAAGTGCCATAATAGTCACCCACCCCAGCATGATCTCGACCGACAATAAAATGAGTACAGCCATAATTCTTGCGAATCAAAGCATGGAAAATCGCCTCACGCGGGCCGGCATACCGCATTGCTGAAGGATTAATCGCCAAAATCACACGGTCAGCAGGGAAATATCTTTCCAGCAAAATTTCATAACAGCGCATCCGCACATCTGCTGGAATATCATCTTCCTTTGTCGCCCCCACCAACGGATGTAAAAACAAGCCATCCACTGTTTCCAAAGCACATTTTTGAATATACTCGTGAGCTCTGTGAATGGGATTGCGAGTTTGGAAACCGACCACCGTTTTCCAACCTTTATCCTTGAACATTGCCCGCGAGGCTATCGGATCAACTTGGTAGTTAGGAAAAAAGGGATGAGGTTCTCGTTCGAGCAACCAAACCGGCCCCGCCAAATTAATCGGCCCCTGATCATAAACAACCTTAACGCCCGGATGTTTAATATCATCGGTCCGATAAACATTCACCACTTCATGGGCTTTGTTGTAGCGGTACTTTTGGGTTAACTCTAAAACACCGATAAATTTTCCGCTTGGGTCATCCAAACGAACCCAACTGCCCTCTTTAAGAGAGTCGGCAATTTCCTCACTCACCGCCAATGTCACAGGAACCGACCAAGGCAAATTATTTGCCAAGCGCATATCTGTAACTACGCTTTCATAATCCTTTTGCTCCATAAACCCAATCAGCGGACTAAACCCACCAATTGCAATCATCTGCAAATCGGAAACCGAACGGTTTGTCAGTTCAATGCGGGGTAGCTTCTCTGAGAGGCCAAGAAACTCTTGACGCTGTGCCGGTGTTGCAATGCGATTAACCAAGTGCCCGCCGTGCGGCGCAATTCCTTCTGAATGGTAGCTCAACTTTTTTCCTCTTCTGTTTTAGTAAAAATCTAGGGACTTGCTATCATCCTGCTTGGCTTCTATTTAATCCTATGTCCTACTGTTCGGTAAAGTGTCACGGCCAAAAGTTAATACTAAAAAGTCAAGAGTGAAAAGAAAGATTTTCTCTTCTGACTCTTGACTTTTCAGCCATGACTATTAACTTTCTCAGCGTTGATTCTCAATCACTCCGCCACCCAACAACACATCCCCCTCATACCAAACCGCCGCCTGACCCGGAGTTATGCCAAATTGCGGTTCATCAAATACCACCCGCACTCGACCGTCTTCTAAGGGAATAATCGAGGCCGGCATTGCCTGTGTGCGGTATCTGACTTGAGCTTGAGCGCGAATTGGAGAGACCGGCAGCCCCATTGAAACCCAATTCACCCCCGCTACTGTACATTCTGCTTGATGTACACTCTCCCGATTTCCGACAATTACCTGATTGCGACCGTTATCAATGGCAACCACATAAAGCGGTTCGGCTGCTGCAATACCTATGCCTTTGCGTTGACCGATTGTATAGTGATGAATGCCATCGTGGTATCCTAAAACCTTGCCTTCCAGGTTGACAATTTCGCCTTTTTTCGGTTCGAGATATTTATCCAAAAAAGCCCGCATCGAGCCATTGGATTCCACTAAACACAAATCTTGACTTTCTGGCTTTTCGGCAGTTTTTAACCCATATTCCGCTGCTATCTGGCGTGTTTGGGTTTTGAGCAATTCTCCCAGCGGAAACAAACTTCCCGCTAGTAAATCTTGCGATAAGTCATACAAAAAGTACGATTGATCTTTGCTTTTATCAACCGCTCTCAATAATTGATATCGCCCTGTTTCGGGGTTATATTCAATGCGTGCATAGTGGCCGGTGGCAATTTTGTCAATGCCTAATTTTTCTTTGGCATAACTCAGCATCGGCCCAAATTTCACGCTTTTATTGCACTGCGAACAAGGTAAGGGAGTGACACCGCTACTATATCCCCCCACCAAATAATCGACAATATGCGCCTGAAACACATCTCGGCTATCGACAATGTGATAAGGAACTCCCAATTGTTCACAAATCTGCGCCGCATCTACCATCCCCTCCGAACAGCACTGTCCTTTGCCTTTCATTAGCCAAAGGGTTAACCCCACCACGTCATAACCTTCGTGGTGCAATTTTGCTGCTGCTACTGAACTATCGACGCCACCGGAGAGGCCCACCACAACTTTGTTCATCGTATTTGAACAATTGCTAAAAATTCTTTGTTTTTATAGGCTAACATTGTTGGACAAACAACGGCACCAATCAGGCCGGCTGTGCTATCAACTTCAATTTCAATTTATTTTTTTGAAGTTCTGCACTAATTCGGGGTTTATAGATGGTGTGTGGTGTCTGTGGGAGGTAAATATTTTTTATAAACCTGCCCCTAGTTTTGCCTATTTTCTTGGCAATTTTAACACTTTTCCCCTTTGTTAAACTATTTTTTGTTTGTGGCTTCTAGTGGTTGACTTGTTTTTATACAATATTTTTCACTCCCTAAAATTCCCAACCCTTAGCCTTAGAACACCACAACTATGTTTATATTCAATCGTCTTTTCGGGGGCTTGCTGATGCAAAGTAAAAGTAAAATTTCACTCATCTTTACCAGTATTTTGTTTTTGGGATTGCAAAATAGCGCCTCTGCTGCTGAAATTTTTACCCAAAGTTTGCAACAAACTAGGCCATCTCAACTTCTGGCACAAAGTAATTTGCGGTATCGGGTTTTTGTGAATGGAAACAGTCGGCTACTCTTAGAACAAGTACAAAAAATAGCACCGGACGCATTTACTAGGCAGGATGGCCAGCGTGATGTCATTCAAGCGGGTGCTTTTGATAACCGTCGTGATGCCAGAGAACGAGTCCAAGAACTCGAAAATATCGGCATCCAAGCCAGAATTCAAGAAGGTGCTGTTCCCATAACAAGTTACAATCCAAATCGTCCTAATGATCAATGGGACTATGATTCTACCGGCTATTTTGTGGTCATCCCGGCACCCGAACGAAATTTACAAGATATTCAAGAACAAGTCCGCCGGCTGGCTTTGCGACAACAGCAAGATGATCCTGCCGTCCGTTGGCGAAATCAACCGCGTGGCTCTCATGTGATTGTTGGGCCGTTTGATGACCGGGCCATTGCCGAACGCTGGAACCGTTATCTTAAAGATTTTGGTTTGAGTAATGCGCGGGTTTACTATGGAAAGTAGGCATTATTGCATCTCAAAAATTTTGCTTTAAAAAGATGAAACACCGGCATAATCTCATCGAAGAATTTGCAGTTACGGCAGAACAAATGCGAGCTATTGAAGGCCGTATTTTTGATGCGGGGATGCCGGTGGCGGCGTTGATGGAAAAAGTTGCAGGCTTAATTGCCGGTCGCATCGAGCAAGTTTTAACTGATGTCGGGGCCGGTTCATCCCCATTTTTGCCCCCAATAAACATCATTAATAAACCCAGTCCTAGTATCCCCAATCAGGGGGAAACCCCAAGGGAATTGGTCGGACAAAAATGGGGTGAATATAAAATAGGGGTACTGGCCGGCCCCGGTCATAATGGCGGTGATGCTTTAGTTGTGGCGCGAGAATTATACTTTCGCGGCTATCAAATTGTCATTTATTCGCCTTTTGAAAAAGTTAAAGAACTCACCGGCTTTCATGCTCGTTATTGTGCAAGTCTCGGTATTCCTTTTTTTCAAAAAATCTCGGATATTAAAGATTGTGATTTATTTATTGATGGTTTATTTGGTTTTGGCTTAGAGCGCCGATTAGAAGGTGAGACGGCGGAGGAAATTGAGGAAATTAATGCTTGGAAAAAGCCAATTTTTAGCATAGATTTACCTTCCGGGTTGCATACGGATAGTGGGGAGGTTTTGGGGTCGGCAATTCGAGCTAATCGGACGTTTTGTTTGGGTTTGTGGAAGTTGGCTTTTTTGCAAGATCCGGCTTTGGAATATATCGGTATAGCTGAGTTAATTGATTTTGATATTCCCCTTGCAGATATTTGGGCAGTTTTAGGCAATCCTCCTAATATTAGAAAAATTACATCTGATGAGGCTGTTTCTCGTCTTCCTATGCCGCGAACCCCAACAAGTCATAAATACAAAAACGGACATTTATTATTAATTGCCGGTTCAGAGAAGTACACCGGCGCGGTTATTTTGGCCGGTTTGGCGGCGCGAGCTTCTGGGGTGGGGATGCTTTCTATTTTGGTGCCGAAGTCTTTAAAGTTAATGCTTAGCCCGCTACTGCCAGAAGCGTTAATTATTGGCTGTCCTGAAACGGAAAGTGGGGCGCTTTCTTGTTTGCCGGTGGGTGTAGAGTTGAGTTCTTATGATGCTATTGCTTGTGGGCCCGGTTTAACGCTGGCTGCGGCGCCGGTGGTGGAAACTGTGCTGGGATCTGACCGGCCTCTAATTTTAGATGCGGATGGGTTGAATGTTTTAGCTAATCTTGGTTTGTCTAGGGTTAATGAACGTCAAGCGCTGACGGTGTTAACGCCGCATGGGGGAGAGTTTAAACGTTTATTTCCTGAGTTGACAGAAGACTTGACAAAAAACAGAGTTTATGCTACGCAAAAAGCGGCGGCTGTTTGTGGGGGAGTGGTGTTGTTAAAGGGGGCGAGAACGGTGATTGCTTACCCGGATAATAGAGTGTGGATTAACCCGGAAAGTACGGCGGCTTTGGGACGCGGAGGGAGTGGGGATGTGCTAACCGGCTTGATGGGGGGGTTGATGGCGCAGGCGCAGGCCCAAGAAAAACCGGTGGAAGACTGCGTGCCGGTGGCGACATGGTGGCACTCACAAGCGGCAATTATGGCAGCAAAGGAGCGGTCTGAGCTAGGAGTAGATGCGTTTACATTAACTCAGTATTTGTCTTTAGTTTGTGCTCAAATGACAAATGGCTATTGACCTAATAAAGTCTGCATTCGTTGATAATTACTCAGGGCTTCATAGGCGTGGGGTTTGATTTCCATAGCAATGCTGTAGGAACTCGCAGCCTCTTGATAGCGTTGCAAACTTTCGAGGACTTCGCCACGTTTTAACCAAGCATCGTATTCTCCAGCCTGAAGTTGAATAGCGCGGTCGAAGCTGGCTAGGGCGTCGGAGTGACGGCCCAAAAGCATGAAAAGTTTGCCGCGTTTCACCCAAAGGCTGTAATTATTCGGCCAGGTTTGCAGAGCACCGTCGTAGGTGGCGAGGGCTTCGGAAAAATTTTGCTCGCGTTCGAGGGCGGCGGCGCGTTTAAAATGCGGTTCAATTTGATTGGGGAATAGAAAAATCAATTGAGCGTAGGCGGCGACAGCTTCGGGATAGCGTTCTTGTTTTTCGCAAACTTGGCCGCGTTTCATCCAGCAACGATAGGCCCAAATGGGATGGGCGGGGAGTTTTTGGAGAATTTTATCATAGGCAAAAAGCGCTTCGGAGTGCCGGTTGAGTTGTTCGAGGGCTTCGCCGCGTTTAAACCAAGCTTCGGGAGAGTCGGGTAAAAGTTGAATAGCGTTGCTGTAGGCGATGATGGCTTCTTTATACCGGCCCAGTCCGTGTAGGGCGCTACCTCTGCCGATCCAAGGTTCGGGCCAATTCGGGCTAAGTTTGATAGCTTGCTCAAAGTTGGTTAAGGCGGTGTTATGTTGTCCTGACTCGCTGAGGGTGATACCGCGTCCGTACCAGCCTAGGGGAATATCGGGTTGCAGTTGAATAGCTTTGTCTAGGCAGGCGAGGGCTGCTTCATACCACTGGTGTTTGAGGGCCATGCCTTTGTGATACCAGGCCAGATAGGAGTCGGGTTGTAGAATAATGGCTTGATCGTAACAGGTGACTGCATCGGTGTAGCGCTGGAGTTGTTCGAGGGTCAGCCCGCGTTCGATCCAAGTTTGCAAGTGGTTGGAGTTGAGGGATAGAACGCGATCAAAGCTTGCTAGGGCGGCGTCGTGGCGTTTGACGTTGTTGAGGCAGATTCCTCGGTTAAACCAGCTATTTGTATCTTTGTTGTTGAGGCGGATCGCTTTTTCGTAGGCTTCGATGGCGGCGCCGTATTGTTGTGTTTGTTGCAAAGCGCAGGCGAGATTATACCACAAAATTGCCGATTTTGTTTCTAGTTGGCAGGCTTTGCGATAGGCGTTTACAGCACGAGGATATTGTTGGAGGCTGTCGCTGACTAAGCCTTGGTAATACCACCCTTCATAATTGTTAGGGTTGATCGATAAGCTTTGATCGAGGGAGGCGAGGGCTTGTTCGTATTGTTGGAGTTGGTAGAGAAGTTTGCCGCGCAGTAACCAGCCCCAGCATTCATCAGGTTTGAGTAGTACGGCTTTGTCGTAGGCGGCTAATGCGCTGGTAGGCTGGTCGAGTTTTTCGAGGGTGTTGCCAAGTTTTAACCAGGCTGGGTAAAAATCTGGTTTTTCTGAGGTAACTTTTTGATAGCTAAAGAGGGCTTTTTCGTAATTAGCGCGGCTAAAAAGTTTGTTTGCGTTTTCGTAGTCGGGGATTTCGCCGCGAAATTTTTCCCCTATACTATTGGTGAAGTTTAAGATTTGTTCGAGGGGTTTGCCAAAGTCAAGGGTTTTACGCCGGCTTTTGTGTCGTTCTCGCCGGCTTGGTGTGGAAACACTCGGACTGGGGGGGGTTGGTTGGCTGTTGCCGGTACGGGTAGGCTCAAAGTTTGCGGTGTCAGTCATACCAGGCAGAAGGTTTGTTATTTAATAGTTTTGGCTTGGGCTTATTGGCGGTGACGGGAGCTTTGTTTTAATCCCTGATAGTTATAAATTTAGCTGATATCGTAACATACTCAAGCATTTTGGGTGGGATTTTGTGGTGTTGAGTGATGTGGATCGCTCTTTTTTATGTCTAGGATCACCCCTAGAGATATGAGGATATCACTGAAAAAGTGATAGGGATGGTTGATGATTGAAGTAGGTGCTTTTTTTTACAAAGTTTTTGGTGGAGAAGCTATGGAATTTTTTAATGACAAAGCAGGAAATCATCTACCGAGTTCAGAAAAAAACGTTTCTGTGCCTGATGTGACTGATTGGATGTATAGTAGGGCTGCAATTGTCGATTTTTGTCAGACGGTTAAGGCGCTGAAAAAAATGCTTGCTGAGGCGGGTTATTTTGAGGAGCATTTTTTGGCTATTTCTGAGGAAAAGGTGATGTTGAGTCAGGATGTGAAAAGCCTTTTACAATCAATCTGTGAAGATGAACATTGGGAATATCTGCAAAATTATTTGCTTTAGGGAGGTTGCGGTTGATTTTGGTTGCTCTCCTGTGTTTTGTATTCTAAAATAGTCAAGATTTTTTATTGACTGTTTTTAGATAGGGGAGTTTTTATGTCGCCAAAGAGTTATGGCTTGATTTTGCGGCAATGCCGGCTGGTTTCTGGGGACGTGGTAGATATTGCGATTGATGGCAAAAAAATTGCCGCTATTTCTGAACAGATAAAGGAACGGGGAGAGGAAGAAATTTTAATAGGCGGGAGGTTGGTTTGTCCGCCGTTTGTGGATTCTCATATTCATTTAGATTCGGCTTTGACTGCCGGTGAGCCTCGTTGGAATGAAAGCGGTACCTTGTTTGAAGGAATAAAAATTTGGGGTGAACGTAAGCAATCTTTAAGCTTGAAAGATGTTAAAAAACGGGCTTTAGAAACGCTGAAATTGCAGGCAATGCAAGGGGTGTTATTTGTTCGTTCTCATGCGGATGTAAGTGAGGACAGTTTAACAGCTTTGCAGGCTTTGTTGGACGTGCGGGAAGAAGTTAAAGATTGGATTACTTTGCAGGTGGTGGCGTTTCCTCAAGATGGGATTTATGGCAAGCCTGAGAATAAGAAGTTATTGAAAGAAGCGGTGAAGATGGGGGCGGATGTGGTGGGGGGTATTCCCCATTATGAATTTACGCGAGAGGATGGGGTGAAGTCAATTCATAAAATTTTTGAATTGGCGGAGGAATATAATAAGTTAATTGATGTTCATTGTGATGAGATTGATGATGAGCAATCGCGGTTTTTAGAAGTAGTGGCGGCTTGTGCTTTGCGTTCGGGTATGGGGGAAAAGGTAACGGCAAGTCATACTACGGCTTTTGGTTCTTATAATGATGCTTATGCTTATAAGTTAATGGGTTTGTTGGAACGCTCAAGGATTAATTTTATTGCGAATCCTTTGATTAATATTACTTTGCAAGGGCGGATGGATAGTTATCCTAAACGGCGGGGTGTGACGCGGGTTAAGGAGTTATGGCGGGGGGGTTTGAATGTTTCTTTGGGGCATGATTGTGTTCAAGATCCTTGGTATAGTTTGGGGACGGGAAATATGCTGGATGTGGCATATATGGCGCTTCATGTTTGCCAGATGACGGGGTTGGCTGAAATTGATGCTTGTTTTGATATGGTGACGGTGAATGGGGCGAAGACTTTGCAGTTAAATGATTATGGAATTGCTGTAGGAAATTCGGCTTCTTTGATTATTTTGGATGCTGTAAGCCGGTTTGATGCTATTCGCCGGCGGGCGCCCGTTTGTTATGTTTTTTCACAGGGTAAATTGCTGGCTCAAAGGTCTATTTCTGAGACAAAATGGCATTTGTAGGGTATTCCAGCCATCTTTATTGAAAATTAAGAGGCTTTTGGGGGGGGAAGCGTTTTTATTCACTGTTCGCCTCTCCCGTCTCTTGTAGGGTTTCGCACGCCCGTCTCCCCATTGGGAAAAGCCTTTGCTTGGTCGCCTGTATTCCGGGCCTCTCTTAAGACATAAGACAATTGGTACATATAGTGTTATATTGAGCAACACTCTGTTAAATCACGCTAAATATTGATTGCGGATTGTTGAGGAAACTGTTTGGTTGCCCTCAATTGATCTACTATCAAGGGGCGTAATTCGTTTAAGTAACCCCTATGGTCGCACAGCTAGAAACTCCTATTCTCAGTTCGCCTTGTCGTGTACCTTATACAGTTGAGGGTCTGCTGCAAGTTTTCACCGGCTCTCACCGCAGTTTTTTTACAAATGTGATGGCTCAAGCTCTGCGGATTGCCGGTCAGGGGACGCCGGTGTTAGTGGTACAATTCCTCAAAGGTGGTATTGGCCAAGGCCACGAGCATCCCGTCCGCTTGGGGCAAAATTTGGACTGGATACGCTGCGACTTACCCCGCTGTATTGATACTCCCCAACTCGATGAAGCGGAAACTAAATCTTTGCGAGATTTGTGGGACTATACCAAAGAAGTTGTCAAAGCCGGTAGCTATGATCTGGTAGTTTTAGATGAATTAAGTTTAGCTATTAAATTTGGTGTGATTTCCGAGACGGAAGTGCTAGAGTTGCTCGAGCAACGTCCGCGTCATCTCGATATTATTTTAACCGGCCCGGAAATGCCAAAAGCTATCTTAGATGAAGCGGATCAAATCACGCAAATCCGCCGTTCCCACCGGCCTTAAAAAAATCCAAATTGTAGAATAAAGATCCCTCTTTTAGGTATGCTAGTAAACTGCCTTTATTTACTGGTGTAGCTGTGATCAAAAACGATATTTGGATTAATCAAATGGCTCAAAAAGGCATGATTAAACCTTTTGAGCCGCGCTTAGTTCGTAAGGTTGACGGGCTGCCGGTGATTTCCTACGGTCTCAGCAGTTTTGGCTATGATATCCGCTTATCTCCTGCGGAATTTCGCATTTTTCGCCACATCCCCGGCACCGTTGTTGACCCGAAAAACTTTAACCCCGACAATTTAGAACCGACAAAACTTTATAGCGATTCTAATGGGAGTTATTTTGTATTACCGGCTCATTCCTACGGTTTAGGAGTTGCCTTAGAACGCCTCGAAATTCCTGAGAATATCACTGTAATTTGTATTGGTAAAAGCACTTATGCCCGTTGCGGATTAATTGCGAATTTGACTCCTGGTGAGGCTGCATGGCGCGGACATTTAACTCTGGAATTTTCCAACTCTTCGAGTGCAGATTGCCGAATTTATGCAAATGAAGGGGTGGTGCAATTATTATTTTTTGAGGGGGAACCTTGCCAGACAAGTTATGAAACTCGCAGCGGAAAATATCAAGATCAAAGCGAAGTTGTGACTCTTCCACGAGTTTAAAGATTGTTATACCAGATTTGATTGTGGTGGTTTTTTTAACCGCAGATAAACGCAGATAAACGCAGATAAATGCAGATGTAGAGACGTTCCGGCGGAACGTCTTTTAACCGGATTTGGTATTATTTGTGGTTTTTCGGGGCAGGCGATCACAGGCGGGATGCCTGCTCCTACAGTTTTTTGTTATGGGGAATCAAAAAGTTTGCTGATCCCCAATTACCAATTTTTAGTTCCTACTTAGCTATCAAGGGGCTAATCTTGCTTTTCCTAACCGGCTTGTTTCATACCACTCAGCAATTGCCGGTGTCCATTCTTTAAAATGAGGCCACATCAATTCACACAATTTTTGAATTTCTAATTGTGCATCTTTTTTGTTTCTCAAATCACAAAAATGTAAAAATGACCGCATATTAAAACTGACTACAAAATGCTGCCGGTAATCAAAAGGAAGCTTGCCTCTCGCGTGTTCTTCCGCCATCCCCGCTTCAATATCAACATGATAGCGTTTTGCGGCTTCTAAACACCATTCGACATCTCTTTGACGTTGTTCTGGAGAGTAAAAATATTTCTTACCTTGCCTGTCGCTGTAATGTCCCACCGGCCTCAAATAAAACACTTCTTCAATGTCTCTTTTTCCGATTGCTGCATCTAAAATCCGCTGGGATGTGTACCTTCCAGACTGAACATCAAACGAAACTCCTACCCGATGAGTGCGAGCTTGCTGCATGACACTATGGGGGAAAAATCCACAATTTAAAATAATTTGTGGGTGTTCTATGCAGCCGTAGTGCCCGCGATCACCGGCCAATAATCTCTTAACAATAATCTCCCCACATTTCTCTTCTGGCGGCCAACTTTCCCGATCATCATAAACAAATCCCTCGCTATAATCTTGATGCAGCGCCGCATAAATTACCTGTTGCGGATTGGGGGTTTTCGCAATAACTTCTACTCTAAATCTATCCATCTTTCAACGCCATCAACACAAAAATCAACGCTTGCCTATTTTTAAGCAGACGTTCTATTTTCTCATAAAATGAAACGTTTTATTTAGATGTGCCCCGTCGCCAATTAAACCAACCCTCCAGAAAATCTTGTAACCTGCTATTTCCAGCCAAACGCAACCGGCCCCACTCAGCCGCCGTATTACTAATCATTTCTGAAAATGCCGGTGAAATTCCCCCTAATTCTGCCAACCGGCCCACCTTTATATTTTCTCGCCTTGCCAAGCCTAGCGGATAAATCAACTCCCGCGCATTTTCTCCCACCACCACAGCCCCTAAAATTGTCCCATTACGACGCACTAAAATTTTACAAAATCCCGTTGTCTCCCCAGAAATTATCGCCGCCGCAAAACTTTTAAAATATTGCCGCAAAACCAACAAATCCTCACCATATTCTTTGATGGCTTCAGCTTCCGTTAACCCCACTGTTGCTAATTGGGGGTCAGTTTGCATCCCCCAAGGAATCCCCGCATAATTAACCTTAAATATAGGCAAAAACAAAGCATTTTTTACCGCCACTTCCGCCTGATAATTTCCGGCAAATTCCAAACCATAGGTACTCGCCGCTTCCCCACAAGCATAAATACGAGATGAGCTTGTTTGCAGCTTTTCATTAACCTGAATATACCGGCCCCATTTTACGCCCACCGACTCTAAATTTAATGATTTCACATCAGCAACCCGACCAATAGCTAGTAAAATCTCGTCGCCTTCTATGGCTAAATTTCCGGCCTGAATCCATTTTTTACCATCAATTTTTCTGACTTGACAAACTTCTGTATTTGTCAAAACTCTCACCCCTTCTGCTTCTAATTGCCCCTGCACTAAAAACGCAGCTTCGGCATCTTCTTTTGGCAAAATACGCGAACTTTTTACCACCAGCGTCACCGCACATCCCAACCGCGCAAAAGTTTGTGCCAATTCAATGCCAGCCGGTTCGCCGCCAATAATAATTAAACTTTTTGGGGGTTGAATTTTCCAAATTGTATCCGGGGTAAAATAGCCAATGGCTTCTAAACCTTCAATTTTGCTTGTTGTGATTGGTTTAGTGGCCGGTGCTAATAAATAACTCCGCGAAAAAAGACGGCGATTATTCACTTCAAAACAAAGCTGTGGTTTAGGGCAAAATTGCCCATCTCCCACTATCACATCAACCCCCAAAGCCGCCAAAAGAGCCGGAGATTTATATTCTTCTAAATTAGAAAGGGCGCTCTTAACCCATTGTTTTGTTTCTTTATATCGCCAACTAATACTATTTTCTAAAAATTTATTTTCCTTAATTTCGCTGCAATAAATCCCGAATTGCTCGGCGGAAATAAATTGTTTGGCAACGTTGCCAATATGACTAAAAGCTTTAATAGATAAATTCAAATTCCTATCAGTTTGCGGGATCACCAAAGCAACACGAGCTTTCAGCGACACAGCAACCTCAGCAGCATAAAAACCAGCTACCGTAGCGCCAACAATCACCAAATCATAATCTAAAGGCATTTGTCAAAATTCATTTGTCAATGGTCATTGCTCATTAGTCATTTGTCAAAAGTCATTTGTCAAAAAAAATTCTTACAAATAGACTTGTGGCAAATCACCCATCCCCCATGATAATTTCTTTGAGAGCATTGAGTAAGCGCTGGTTGTCTTCTGTAGTGCGAACTGCCACCCGGAAGTAACTATCTCCCAGTTCAGGAAAACTGTTACAGTCGCGGATAAAAATTTGGTGACGTTTGAGGAGCATTTCTTGCAGTGAAGAAACCGGCCAGTTGCTTTTAACTAATAAAAAATTAGCACAACCGGCCAGAGGAAATAACCCCGGTATTTGGGTGAGCCCTTCAAAAAAAGCACTGCGAGTCGGTGACAACCAGGCAAATGTTTTTTGCTGAAACTCAACATCCTCAAGCGCCGCCACCCCAGCCGCCACAGCCAAAATACTCACCGGCCAAGGATCACGGCGAGATTGCCAAACTCGCAAACGATCTGGGTGAGCAATGGCATAACCCAAACGCAACCCCGCCAGACTATAAAACTTCGTCAGACTTCGCAAAATCACCAAATTTGGATAATTTTGCACCTCCGAAATTAAACTTTGCCGGTGTTGTTCATCGGGCGGCAAAAAATCCATAAAAGCCTCATCCACCACCACCAGAGAGAATTGGTCTAAGTAGGGCAAAATCGACTCTTTTGAGAATAATTTACCCGTTGGGTTGTGGGGGTTGTTGAGTAATAAACCGGTTTTTTTAAAATCTGGTTTTTCAGATAAAACCGGTGCCACATCAGCTAAATTGATTTGCGTGTTTTGGTTAGAGGAAAGCTCATCAGGAGATAGCCCTAAAGCGCAACTACCAACCAAAGGACACTCAACTACAATTGCTTTCGCCGCATTGAGGCTACGCCAATAATCACCAAAAGCTGGGGTAATCAAATAAGTTTCTGCCAGTTCCGAAAAATCCCAGCCGGCCAAAGTTAACAACTCAGCCGAACCATTACCGGGCAAAATCCACTCACTGCTTAAATTGTGGAATTGTGCGATGCTGTTGCGGAGTTCCTGATAATTTGGGTCAGGATAGGCACTCAGGTCACACAACCGGTCTTGAAGAGCAGCCAGAGCACTTGCGGGAGGCCCAAGGGGGCTAATACTGGCAGAAAAATCAACAATGTCAGAGGGTGGACAACCGGCAATGGCGGCTGCCCAAATTAAATTTCCCCCGTGAGTTGGTCGAGTCAAGGATTTATCAGCAGCCTGAAAGACTATTCGGGAGCAACTTTTTCCTTGAACAATTTCCCAGCACTAAAGGCAGGTACCTTAGTGGCCGGAATTTCCATTTTGTCGCCGGTTTTGGGGTTGCGACCTTCACGCGCTTTGCGTTCGCGGGCTTCAAAGGAGCCAAAACCCACTAAAGTCACCTTTTGGTCATCGGCAACCGCTTCCATAATCGCTTCTAAAGCGGCTGTGATCACGGCATCGGCTTGTTTTTTCGTAACACTGGCTTTATCAGCCACGACATCAACTAATTCACCTTTATTCATCGCTTTCCTGTTTTGTAAAAGTCGATTGCTAGTTTTTATTGCCAAAGGCCAGGAACTAACAAAACCCGTGAGTTTCCTCCTGCGTACTGTTGGCTGTTGCGTCAAACAGCACTTCGGGGGTTTCCCTGTTGCGTTTCGCCGCACAATCAACGAGGCAGTTGAGTTGCCTTTCGCCACTCTATTACTAGAGTTTGAACCGAGCGAGTTTTCCTTTTGCGGGGCCGGTGGAATCGTTTTGTCCACAGCGTAAAGGCGGGATTCCTGACTGTTGTGTAAGGAATTTTGTAAACATCACTCGGTGTCCTTGGCGGTGAAATTCACGCATTCAGTCTAGTCGGGTTCAGAAAGAACGGGCTGAAAATCCCGCAGACACTTATTTTCACTGCAATATTCTGACACGCAGAACGCGGATATGGAAGCCTGAAACGCTTAATTTATGTTGATTTTCGTTTTTTTTCGTTGTTTGGCCTCTTTTTGGCCCTCTAATTTGCCTAAAAACCCCCTGTCTTCATCAAAACAGAGGGTAAGCATAAAAACTGTTATTTGTCAAGGGTCATTTGTCAATAGTCACTGGTAACAGCTAAACGTGACAAATGACTATGGAAAATTTAACAAAGGACAAAGGACAAAGGACTATTGATGATTATTGCGGTGTGGTACCGGGCAGCATCTGCCTTTGGATGAGGGGGCGGACATCTGGCCCTGGGGTGTAACCATAGCCAAACGGTGAACGATCAGAATCATCCATAACTTGCGGAGTCAGAACCACAATCACTTCAGCGCGAGTATTATTACGGGTGGTGCTGCGGAACAAAGCGCCAATAATGGGCAAATCGCCTAAAAGCGGGATTTTGCTAGAGGTTACGCGGTCTTGTTCTTGAATAATCCCTGAAAGAATCAAAGTTTGACCGTCGCGCAAACGAATTGAGCCAGAGTTTAAAGAGCGTTCACTCAGCAAAGCAATGGTTGTGCCAGCAAAGTTTTGAGTATCTGCCACAGCCGTCACTTTGGGAGTAACGTTGAGGGTAATAAAGCCGTTATCATCAATGCGCTGAATATTAATCCCCAAAATCAAACCGGCCTTTTGAATTTGGGCTGTGGTCGTAATTTGCGGCGGGTTAGAAGCCGTAGTTTGAGTTTGAATGTTGCCGATCACATCTTGGGTAAGGTTTACGGTTGCTGTTTCGCCTTCCTGTACCACCAGTGTTGGATCTGTCAAGATTTTGGCATTGCCGCTGGTAACTTGGGCTTGCAATAGCGACAAGAACCGGCGGGGATATTGAATAAACGGAAATAGACTAAACGTTCCAGTACCGGCACTCGTAGCGGTTCCGGGGGTATAATCTTGCAGGCCCACATCTCCTTGGTTTTCGCCAATGGGGGGGATGGGGTTAAGGAATACCCCGCCTTGGTTGGGAGCCGTCAGGGGAATATTACTGGTTCTGCCGGGGTCAAAAAACGGCTCGAAGGTTTCTAAGTTTACGCCGCCGACTTGGTTTCGGATCAAGGGCGGGTTATTTAAGATTGGGTTGGTGGGAGTGCCGACAACTTGGTTTCTAAGTGGGGGGTTGGCGCCGCCAAAGTTAAATACAGCGCTGCCTTGGTCGTTAACAAAGAAACTATCGCCCACTCCAAAGGAAAAACTGCTATTAAAGTTATCGTTTGCTGCTAAGTTGACATCAATAATTTTGACGTTAACGGCAACCTGACGGCGGCGCAGGTCAAGCTGTACCAATTGCGTTGAGGCAATTTCCACCATTCGACGGGGCCCGATCAATGTTACCGAGTTGAGGCGTTCATCGACTAGCACTTGTAGTCCTCTTAAAAGTGCTGGGGCGTCTTGGGGTGAAAAGCGCAGGGTGTCGATGGTGGTTTGGACGGTGGTGTTGGTGCGGGTAATGGCTTGGTCTGTGCCTTGGATGGGTACGGCTGTTACCTGTGTTACTTCGCGGGTGGAGGTGATGGCGCTTTCGGCTCCCATACTGGCTAAAAAGCCGGATGCTTGCCGTGCGGTGACTTGGTTGAGGCGGAAGGTACGAACTACGGTGTCGTTGACTTCGTTGGGTAAGCGGGTTCCGACAAAGATGGTGCGGCCTATTTTGTTGGCTTGTAAGCCAGACAAACGCAAAACGTAGTTAAAAACGTCTTGGACTCGTTCGTTTTCAATGTCTAGGGAGATGGTGGGGCCGGTGGGGCCACTTGTTCCGGCTGCTCCTGGGGCGGCGGGTGCAGCGGCTGCTCCTGGGGCGGCGTTGTCGCTGGTAAAGGCGATGTTTAGACCGGCAGCCCTTGCTAATAAAGCTAAAACGTCGCGCACCGGCGCATCTCGCAACACCAAACGAGGGATACGTTCGCTGGTTCCTAAATCTACGGTTGAGGGCGAGGGGTCAGTGGTGGCGGCGGCAATATCACCGACCGGCGGGGCGACGGCGCGGGGTAACATAGGGGGCGCAGCGGTTGGCCCAGAAACCGCCGGGGGGATGTTGGGAATGGCGGCGGTTGGGGCTGCCGGCTGACCGTTGATCGTAATTTCTGGTTGGGGAACTAAGACGTTAGGGCTGTTCGGAAAGCCTGTCGGTGCTGGGCCTGGGGCTGGGGGAATTTGGGCACTTGGCCCAACCGGCATGGCGCTGGGAATGGGTGTACTCGGTGGAGGGGCGCTTAAGCTTGGTAAGCCGGGGGGTGGGGGTGGGGCCATTTGGGGGGCGGCTGGTTGGGGGCTGCCGGTGCCGGGGCTGAAGCTTAATAAAATGCCTTGTTGGTTACGACCGGCTATTTGGCCGTTGGGAGGGGTTGTGGTGCCGGTGACGATCAAGCGGGCGTTGTTGTTGTCGAGTTGCGTCAGGACGACGGAACTAATGCCCGCAGATGGATTATCTTGGCGGAAAACGTTACTGCCGTTGGGCAGTTGCAGTTGAGTGTTGATGATGTCGGCTACGAGGTCGTTTCCGCTGCGGACGGTGAGTATTTGCTGCCGGTCTCCGTTTTCGGTTTGTAAGAAAATTTCCAGACCCCGCTCGGTTGGCCGGATCTGTACGTCTGTGACGCGGCTTTGTTGCGCTTGTGCCGGTGCAACGAGTAATAAGACGCTCGCGGCACTCAGCCACAGGCTGCTATAGCCTTGATAATGTTTCACGATACCCTCCTCATCTAAAAAAAACTTCTGACACTACGCCCTAATCTATATTTTTTCAGGCGATCTGTGGTGGAAAGATCGCCTGGGTTTTTTATGGTTTGGCTGGAGTTGCTGCTGGGGCCGTTTTTGGCGTTCGGGGTGGCTCTTGTTTGGCTGCTGGTACAATTACGACCATATCAAAGATGGTTTTTAAGGTGGGTTCGGGTATTCTCAGGACTTTTCCCTGTTCATTAACGACCAGTTTCAGGGTTTCTGGATCAATGTCGGAAGTGTATTTACCCAAAACGATCATCGGTTGCAATCTTTCGATATTGCGGATGATTGATTGAGTTTGGGTAAAGGTGCCGGTCATTTCTACGGTGAATGGTTGTATTTGATAGGGGCCGGCTGGGGCTACGGTTCCGGGTGGGGCTTGGGGGTTTGGCGCTGGGGTTGGAAATAAGTTTGTGGTGAGAATTTCTGAGGTGGCCGGTTTGACGGAACCGAATTGTCCACCGGCTTTTCTGATGAAGTTGTTAATATCTAAAACCAAGGTGTCTAGGCTTCTGGTGTCTCCAAATAATACTTGGACATCGGCTTTGGCTACTTTTGCTTTTTCTAAGTTGGCGCGAGCTTCTTCTATTCTCGAAAGGCTGGCCTCGATAGCTTTGTTTTCGCTTTCTTTGGCTGCGATTTTGGTGTTCAGTTCTTCTTGCTGGGTTAACATTGGCTGCAAGACGTACATAAATGCCCCTACAGCGGCGGCGAGTCCTGCAACTGCAATCAATACGCCGATTATTTTTGGGGTGAATTGGATGCCAAATAACCCACCCTGGGCTTCTTGTTCTTGTCCTGGTAAGACGTCTTCTCCATAACTCATTGCGGTAATATCCCCTTGTTTTGCAGTGTTTGTACTCGTGTTGCTAAACCAACTGCGCCTTTGCGATCTAGTTCGCGGGCGACTTCTGAGGCTGGTGCGTTGCTAACCTCGGCGTCTATTATGTATTCGACGACTTGAGGTAGTTCTATTTCTGGGGGTGTTGCTTCTGGTGTGTTGTTGGCTGTTGCAGTGTTGTTTTTGTTTAGGCTGCTTGGTAATACAACTTTGTCTTGGAGGTCGTTATCTTTGAGGGTGGCTGATACGATGTTGACTTGTTTGGCGTTAAAAAATGGTGAGTTTTTCAGCGTCAATAAAAAGTCGTTTACTTCTTCAAAGCTTCTGGCTGTTCCTTGAATTTTTATTTTTTGGTTGAATAATTCCCAACGCGGTGTTGGAGGTGCTACGGGGGCTGGGGGTGGCACTGGTTGTCCAGGTTGGGCGGCTGCTGCTGGGGCCGGTGGCGGTGGCGGGGGGGCTGCTGGGGCTGCGCCGGCGGCATTGGCGGTTACTGTTTGTTCGATTTTGCTAATTTGTAAGTTGGCCGGCACTCGATCCCGAATGTCTTGCAATACGGCGGCTACTGGTTTGATGGTTGTGTTAAAAACTTTGCCGAGGGCTTGGGTTTCTACTTCTATTTGTTGGGTTTGGGCTTTTATGGTGTCTACTTCTTGTTTTTTGCTAGATAAAACTGCGCCTTTTTGTTCAAGTTCGGCGAGTTTTTGGGTTAGGGTTTGATTGTTGAAATATACCCAGGCGGAGATACCGGCCACAATCAAGGGTAAGATTGCTCCTACTGCTCCACCGGCAATTAAGGCACTTTTATCGGCTACGACGATGCCTTTTCTTTTGGCTTTGGGGTCGCCAAGCGGCGCTCGGTCATTGAGAAAGTTAATATCTAAGCTATACATTTTTGTTTATACCTCTCTGAGTCCTAATCCCAAGACAACACCTAAACCCGGTCGCTGTACTGGGGTGATTTCTTCTTCAATTTGCAATGATAAGCTTTCTACAGGATCGACTCCTGATGTGGGCAAACTTAATCTTTGCATAAAAAATTCATCGAGTTGTCCGAGGGCTGCCCCTGGGCCGGCTAATAGCAATTGAGCGACTTCTAGGTTTTCGCTTTGGTTCAAATAAAAGTCTATTGACCGGCGTATTTCATCGGCTAATTCTCCTAATATTTTTAACATGGCTGCTGTTCCGGGGTTGTTATTTCCCATTGTACCTAGCCCAGAGGTGTCTGCTGGTGTTAGGGGAATTGTCATGCCGACGAGCAGATCGGTGTTTCTTGCTGCCGATAAATTCATGGCTTTTGCTAGGGCGTTTTGGATCTGAAATGTTCCTATGGGGATGGTTCGGGAAAATTGCGGAATTCCGTCTACTACTATGGCAATTTCTGTGCTGTCAAATTCAATATCTGCTAAAACTGCTGCTTCTTGAGAAGTGAATTGTTGTAGTTGTTCTTTTATGGTTCTTATTAAAGAAAAACTTGTCACTTCTATGACATCTAATTTTAATTCGGCTTGCCGGAATATATCTATATAAATGTCGGTGATTTCTTTGCGGGTGGCGACTAAAAGAACTTGGACTTTTTCGATGCCGTCTTCATCAACAAAAAGCCCTAGTTTTTGAAAGTCAACGTCGGCTTCTTCTCTGGGAAATGGTAAATATAAACCGGCTTCTTGGTTCATATAGTCCCGCAGTTCTTGGTCGTTTAGTTCGGCGGGTACGGGGATAATGCGGATAACGGCTTCTCTTCCGGGTATGGCAGTGGCTACTTGTTTGCCTTTGAGCTTATGTTCGGCCATTGTTTGCGATATTAAGGCGGCTAGGGCCGGTGCATCGACTATTTGCCCTTCTTGAAAGATGTCTTCTGGTACCTCTACGGTGATGTAGGTTGCCAGTTTATAGCCTTGTTTTTGTTTTTTGAGTTGGACGATGCTAATGCGTTCGGGGGAAATTTCGATGCCGACGCCTTGTTTACTTTTTGAAAATAGATTTTTTAATGAGTTGATCACGTTTTTTTGCTCTTTTATCTAGGATTTTTTTTTGAGAAGGTTTAAGGGTTTGTTTTTTGGGGCATACTTGCCATTATAAGTATTCCTCTAAAAAAGCGAAAAGTACAGTTTTTGATTGTTATAAATTATGACGGGGCTTGAGGTTGGCTTTTGGGTTGCCTGTCCCGATAAAATAATATCGCAGTTGTGATGCTGCGCTCGATAATCTAGTTGATGAGTCTATCGGTATGGTGGCCGGCACAAAAAGGTATGGAGATATACGGGATGTTTAATGGTGTAAAAAGTTGGTGGTTGAGTTTTGGTCGGGTTTTGTCCTCCAAGGCTAAACGTTTTTGTGCTTTGGCCCTTGCGGTTTTATTGTTAAGTTGGGCAGTTAGCTGTGGCACCGGCTCTTCTCAACAAGCGTCCGGGCGGGCGGAAGTGGAGTTTTGGACGATGCAGCTTCAACCGCAATTTACAGATTATTTCAATAATCTAATCGCTGCGTTTGAATCTGAGAACCCAGAGGTTAAGATTCGCTGGGTAGATGTACCTTGGTCAGCGATGGAAAGCAAGATTTTGGCGGCGGTTTCTGCCAAAACTGCGCCGGATGTGGTTAATCTTAACCCTAATTTTGCCTCGCTGTTGGCAGGACGGAATGCTTGGCTGTATTTAGATTCTAAGGTGTCGTCAGAGGTTCGTGAGTCTTATTTGCCGAATATTTGGAAAGCGAGTATGTTTGATGGCAAAACTTTCGGGATTCCTTGGTATCTGACGGCACGAATTAGTATTTATAATTCTAAGCTTTTTGAGCAGGCCGGTGTTGCAAAACCGCCTCAAACTTATGCGGAATTAGCACAGGTAGCAAAACAAGTTAAAGAAAAAACTGGTAAATACGCATTTTTTGTTTCTTTTGTACCAGAAGATTCTAGTGAGGTGTTGGCTTCTTTGGTGCAAATGGGTACAAAGTTGGTAGATGAGTCTGGAAAAGCGGCGTTTAATTCTGCCGAAGGAAAAGCGGCGTTTCAGTATTGGGTAGACCTTTACAAAAATAAACTTTTGCCGCAGGAAGTGTTAACCCAAGGACATCGGCGGGCTGTTGAATTGTATCAGGCGGGCGAGGTGGCTTTGTTGAATTCCGGGCCGCAATTTTTTAAGACAATTGAGAAAAATGCACCCGATATTGCATCTGTTTCTTTGCCGGCACCAGAAATTACAGGTCAAACCAATAAAAAGAGTGTTGCTGTGATGAATTTAGTAATCCCCCAAAATTCAGATCAGCCAGAAAATGCCCTTAAGTTTGCTTTGTTTGTCACGAATAATGCCAATCAGTTACAGTTTGCCAAGGAAGCCAATGTTTTGCCCTCTACAGTAGCCGGCTTGAAGGATGAATTTTTTACTAAAGCGACAAAAGATGCTGCTGCTGTGGATAAAGCGCGGGTAGTGAGTGCCGGTCAACTTAAAAATGCAGAAGTTTTAGTACCGGCCATGAAAAACGTTAACCAATTGCAAAAATTCATCTATGAAAACTTGCAAGCAGCAATGTTAGGAGAAAAACCTGTAGATCAAGCAATATCCGATGCAGCCAAGTCGTGGGATAGCCTTTAATTTCTGATAACTTTAACCTTAGATAGACACAGAGAACATATCTATGTTTATCTAAGGTTAATTTTTTCTGTATCTTTCAGCAATTTTCCGAAAAACCGGCTTTAATTTCCATCCCTAAGATGATAGGAAAGTTGTACAAGGCCGGTGTTATAGCTTTGACATTGGCTGAGTTGGAAAAATTGAGGAGTCATTTTTGCCGGAAAAAGGCTAATCCCTTCTCCTAAAATTATAGGATGAATAGAAAGAATAACCTCATCAATTAACTTTTCATTCATTAATTCAAAAACCAACTGCCCCCCGCCTACTAACCAAATATTCTTACCGTTTTGTTGCTTTAAATTAGACACAAAAATTTTGATATTTTCGCTGATAATTTCCGTCTCTGGAGTAGGACTAAAGCGAGAATTTTTGGAAAAAACATAAGTCTTTACCCCTTGGTAAGGATACTCTCCAAAGGTTAAAACTTGCTCATAAGTTTTTCTACCCATGAGAAGTGTATCAATACTTGAGTAAAAATCCGAGTAGCCGTAATCTTGATCGGTGAATAACCAGTCTATTTCTCCTGAATTTCTGGCGATATAGCCATCTAAACTAGATGCGATAAACAAGATTATTTTTCTCATCCCTAGAAGTCCTTTGAGTGTGAATATTTTTCGGTGTCTTTAAAGAATTTTAAGGGTTTCTGAACCATCAAACATTTGCCTTTAAAAAATGCCCAATTAAGTAAAGTGAACCGCATAAAACAGTGGTTTTGTCAAGGTGTTGGCTGGCGGTGATTAAGCCGGTTTCAAGATCAGGAAAACATCGGCTTTCTTGTAACGGAATATTGAGACTTTTTGCGAGGGTTAAAAGTTCTTCTGGCTTAGCACTTCCACTATCTGGAATGGGGACTAAATAAAGCCGGTCTTGAGGTCGTAATAAAGCTTGGAAAATGGCTTGATGATCTTTTCTAGCCATCATTCCAATTACCCAGTTTACAGAATTGATGTTTTGACTGTCTAAATATCGGCGCAAAGCTAAGGCATTGTCGGGGTTATGACAACCATCTATTAAAAGCTGATTTTCTCGCCATTTCACCCATTGAATGCGTCCAGGCCAGCGGGTTTTTTCTATGCCTTGGATGATATTTTCTTGGCTTATTTTCCAACCTTGTTGTTTTAAATTTAAAATTGTTTCTATGGCAATGGCTGAATTGATTAATTGTACATCACCGGCTAAAGGTAGAGGATATTCGATATTTTTGTAAATAGCAGTGTTGGGTTTTGTTGGGTGGAGGGTGGCCGGTTCTATCCAGGTGACAGGACAGTTTAATTCAGTGATTTTTTGTTGGATGACTTGTTTGGCTTGGGGGGGAACTTTGCCGATAATGCTGGGAATTTGGGGTTTAAGGATGCCGGCTTTTTCAAAGGCGATATCGGCTAAGGTTGGGCCCAGCATTTCTGTGTGATCTAAACCTATGGATGTGATGATACTAACAAGGGCTTTTTCACAGACATTTGTGGCATCTAACCGGCCCCCTAACCCCACTTCCATAATGGCTATATCTACTTTTTTTTCGGCAAAATATAGCCAAGCTACGGCGGTGATAATTTCAAATTGGGTAGGTTCATTTTCGGTATTTATGGCTTGTTTTACTTGTAATAAATATTTTTCTAAGTCAGAGTTTGTGATGGGAGTTTCGTTAAGGGTGATGCGTTCTGTCCAGTCAATGAAATGCGGGGATGTGTACCGGCCTGTTTTGTAGCCGGCAGCGGTTAATATGGAGGAAAGATAGGCGCAGACTGAGCCTTTACCGTTGGTGCCGGCGACGTGAATGATGGGATAATTTTGTTGGGGATTGTTGAGGTTGGCGAGTAGAGTTTGGATGCGTTCTAAGCCTAGTTGGATGCCTAACTTAGAAGATTGTGCCAAAATAGTATCACTGTTCACGGGTTTAGAAAAAAGAGGTAAAAATGCAAGAAGTTTATCACCCAATCATAGCATTTTATCTAGGGTTACAACCGGATACAGAAGGGCGAAAAATTGAGGAAATATGGGGATGGAGTTATGGCCGGTTGGAGGCTATCCACGATTTTATTCAGTGGTTGTTTCCTTTGCGGGATAAAAGTATGGTGAATTTGGATGCGCCGGTTTTGAATAAAGAGGTGATTGAAAAGGTTAAAAATAGTGAGGAGTTGCGTTCAAGGTTGCTACATTCGTTTGAGTTAATGTTGGGTTTTTATGGCTTGGAGTTGGTGGGGAATGAGGTGTGTTTGGGGGATAATTTTGAGGAACGTAAGCAAAATTGGCTACGCCGGGGAAATCATAATTTTTTGCGAATTACGCGGATTTTAAAGTGTTTGGGTTATTTGGGGTTGAAAAAGGAGGCTGTGGCGTTTTTTGGGTGTTTGCAGAAGATTTATGAGCAGGAAGGCGATAAAATTGGCTCTGTCACTTTTGGTTATTGGCAAGCGGCGGTGAGGGATTGAGGAGGCCGGTTTAAAAATGTAGAGACGTTCGTAGCACTAATGTAGGATGGGTAGAGGAACGAAACCCAACACTATCGAAGCTTTGATGGGTTTCACTTACGCTCTACCCATCCTACGAATAATTATGAAAAACCCTGTTTTAAATGCAATTTAAAAAGCCGGCTTGTGATAGAAACCGGCTTTTTAAAAAAGGTAGGCTAATTTGCAAAAACCAATCTTGTTAACCTTGGGGCCCAGAAATGCCATTTCCTGACGCCACAACGCCATTGACTTCTTCTTCTGCAAGTTCTGCACGCGCTTCGGCGACGAGATCCTCAAATACCTCACCGGCCTCTGCTAAAGCGCCTTTGCTGCGTTCTAAAAGTGAAATTCCGCCTTTAATTGCTGCTTTGGCAACGGGTTTACCGATACCGGCAATTACTGGGAGCAACAAAACGGCACCAATACCGGCAGCCACACCGACCGGCCCCAAGTCTTCAAACAACTCACCTGCTTTAATTGCCATAAAATTCTCCTCCAAAAATATCTCTATTATCTCTAGGATAGACTACCTAAACCTGTTAGTGAATCTTGCGAAGAATTATCGTTTGCAAGCGCTGCAATTGCCAAAATACGCACTTTCACCGCTTCTCGAAATCCTAAAGGTAATGCACTATACAAAGGTTGCCCTCTCTGTAACCACCAGACTGTTTTTTTGGTTATATTTTCCAGACAATACCAAAAACTTGCGGCTTCTTCCACCGGCACCATTTGTGTTTCAAATTCTGAAGAAGAAATTACCATTACAGGCTCAATTTTTGCCGGTTGAGAAACTAAGTGCGGTGTTTCTGAGATAGTTTCTACAGCAACAGCCACTTCTTCTATTTTGCTTTGTTCAGATAAAATTGGTGCCTGTGTTTCTACTGTTGGTGTTTCTATGGTTTCATTGTCTGCATTCCCTGGCGGTGGCGGGAGTTCGTCATCATCTTTTTTTGATTCTATTTTTTCCGAAACTGGCTTTTCTATTACCTCTTGGCTAACAGAAATATCTTCTGAATCTTCGGTTTTTTGAGTTGAGTCTAAGACTTCAGCCAAATAAGCCTGCATTTCTGAATCAGAAACGATGCCGGTGTTATAATTTACCAGCACTGATGATGCTTTGCGGTTGATTCGGACACTTTTTACAGATTCGTTTCTCATTAGCAAGTCATCGAGATATTCTGCATATTCGATATCTTCTGCTACGCGAGGAACCGAGAGGCGAATTCGGCCAGGGATTGCATGAACAATTTTATAATTTAAACTTGATGGGGGGGTTAATTCTTGTTGAGTTTTGGCTAAAACTTCGGAGTTTTTGACGGTTGGTAAAACTTCTGGGGTTTCCGAATCTAATTGCTCAATAATTTGGCGAGTGGTTCCCGCAGCCACCATGTAACCTAAAAGCGCCCGCCAGCCGGCCAAATTTAACCCTCTTGTTACCACTAAACCCACGATCAACGGTAAAAAGTTTTTGCCTTGAGTTTTCCAATATTCCGAGGATTTCCAAGCGGCAAAGGGGTCTGCTTTATTAGAGGTTGCTTGTTCTTTGTTGGTATTTTTTATTGCTTCTGACATTTATTTTTTCCTCCTTTTAAAGTTTATTTTACCGGCTTTTAGGTTGCCTAAACTCAAAAATATAATAAAACTTAAGGCAGGCCGAGAAGCCTGCTTTGATAAACTTGCCTTAACTTAGTTTTAAAGGTGTTCCATCTGGCTTTGAGTTTTAAATTGCTCTGGTTTATTCGTATAGTGTAGCTTCAAGAAACTATCAAACGAATACCAAGCCAATACATACCAAGGCACCACATCTAATTGTAAACCTTTGATCAGCAATTGACGAATTGCCAGAGTTCCTAAACCCACCGGCACAATAAAGCGTAAGTCTATAAATCCGTTGGTTGCGTGATTAACTTTTTGATTCAAATCAACAAAAGCACCGGCCACATCGGCGGCTGAGTCTGATTCTCCGCGTGTTATTCCGCCAAAAATAATCCCTAAATCTTTTAAAGTTCCCACTACATTTTTAACGGCTTCTTGGTGAGTTTCGTGATGAATCACAATACTGCCTGTTTGTGGATTCATTCGCACTTGGGAAACATCGGGATGTGCTTCAATTTCTCTTACCATTGCTTGCATTTGGGCAGGATTACGGTGAGATGCAGATACTTTTAAACGCAGCCGGCCAGGAGTTTGACTGATTACGCGGCTATGAATTTCTGGGCTTAGAGATTTAAGGCTTGATTCATTCATGCGCTGTATTTTGGCATTGCTGGCTGTTCTAGTCTCCATTTTAGTGAATTTTTCCTAATTGGTGATGGTTTTGATTTGGGGTAGGGGGTTGTTGTCCCCCCTGATGTGTTTCTAAAAACTAGGCTTCGGATTGGTTGCCGGTGGCTGTTTTTGGCATTTGATTTTCTGCCATTTCTGCTTTTGCTTCAGCGACGATATCTTCTACAGATTCTCCCACTTCTGCCAGCATTCCTTTGGTTTTTTCTGCTAAGGTAATGCTGCCTTTGATGACTCCTTTAAAAAGCGGTTTACCAACACCGGCCATCACAGGAATTAACACCGGCGCGAGTAATAAAGCACCAATTCCAACTACAAGGCCAACAGGGCCGGTGGTTTCTTCTAATAAAGCGAGGGGTTCTTCAATCAGTTTCATTTTGTTTTCTCTTTGTTTGGTGATTTTTGTGTTCTGTAGACGTTTTGGAGGAATACCAAATCCGGCTTATCAATAGGTTATTTTTCGGCTTAGGATTTGGTAGAAATTTTTAGCATTGCTATCTCAATCAGAAATCGGTGTTGCTTCTGTAGGAATAGCGGCGGATCTCAATTCGCTTGAGGCGTGAGATTCTGCTAGTTCGGCTTTGGCTTCGGCTACTAAGTCTTCAAAGGCTTCTCCGACTTCTGCAAAGACTCCTTTGCTTTTTTCATAAGCAGCTAAACCGCCTTTTATCGCTGCTTTGGCAATTGGTTTGCCGACAGGTATTAAGATCGGTGCGAGTAAAACGGCGCCTACTCCGACGACTATTACCGGTAATGCAATATCTTCGACTACTGTTTCGACAGCTTTACCAATTAAACCCATTGTTTTTTCCTCTCTTTTTGTTGGTTAATTTTTTAACCGCAGATGTTAGGCGCAGCCGCGCGCAGCGCTACGCGGATGAACGCAGATGAACGGGGATGTTTTGTCATGGGTCTTTTTTGGAATGACCCATGAATAGGTGTCTATTTGTTTAGTAATGGACGCAAACCATTGACACCGGCAACTACACTAGAACCGTTATTTACAACAGTTGCGGCAAGCGGGTTGAGGCCAATGGTACCGGCCAAAACTAAACCGGCTAAATTTGGAATGGCGACAATGCCGGTGTTTTGACGAATTAATGCCATTGATTGACGGGCTAAGTTAATTGCTTCGACTAAACCACGCAAATCATTTGTCATCAATACTACGTCTGCGGTTTCTCGCGCTACATCCGAACCGTCACCAAAAGAAATCGATAGATCGGCATAAGCTAACGCTGCTGAGTCGTTAATTCCATCGCCAATAAAGGCTACGGTACGACCGGCATTATGCAATTCTTGAACGACTGTTGCTTTTGTTTCGGGGAATGCTTCGGCGTGAATATTTTTTTCGGAAATATTCAACTCCGCAGCTACCGATTTTGCACGAGTCCAGTTATCACCGGTGAGAATGTGCAATTCCATTCCCATCTGATTTTGCAATTGGTCAATTACTTCGGATGTTTCTTTCCGCAGCGGATCTGTGTATTGCAAAACACCGCGCAAATGTCCATCACTGGCGACATAAATTAACGAACCGGCTTGCAATTCTGGGTGCTCTTCATACAAGCAATTTAAGTCTATGCCGTTTTGTTTGAGGTACCGTTTACTACCTACTAAAACAGTTTGACCATCAATTTCTGCTTTGACTCCTAAACCAACTTCATAACTCCATTCTCCCCGCGCCAACAGATCCACGCCACGCTGTTCTGCATAGCGTACCACCGCTGAGGCGACGGGGTGAGTGAGGCGTTGTTCAGCCGCCGCTGCTAGTTCCACCACGCGATCTGCTGTCATACCATTAACGGTTTTAACGGCTATGACTTCCATATCGCCTTTGGTGAGGGTGCCGGTTTTATCGAATACAAAAGTATCAACTTGACCAAACAATTCTAAAGCGCGACCGGAACGAATCAAAATCCCCCGCCGCGCCGCTGCTGTCAAGGCTGCAAGCACGGTAGTAGGAACGGAAACGCGAATGCCGGTGGCAAAGTCGAGGGTGAGAACAGACGCGGCGCGGGCTAAGTTTCGGGTGACACCAAACACAACACCGGCTAACAAAATTGTCGGAATAACGGCCCGATCTGCTATTTTTGCCGCGTAGTTTTCAATTCTTGTATCATGCACCGGCGCTTCTTGAATTAATTGGATACTGCGACCGGCCCGTGTTTCATTCCCTACTCGTTCGGCAACAATATAAATTTGCCCTTCTCGTACCAAAGTTGAAGCATAAACTTCATCCCCTGGTTGTTTAATTACCGGCATTGATTCGCCAGTAAGTTTTTGTTGGTCAACGGTTGCTGAACCTCGCAAAACGGTTCCATCTACCGGTATTTGTTCACCCGGATAAACAATTACTGTGTCTCCGTGTTCAACTTCTTGGATAGGAATTTCTACTTTTTCGCCATCGCGTTCTACCCAAACTTTATCAGCTAGGGTGTCTAATAAATCCAGTGTTTGACGTTTAGAAGACCGCGCTGTGCGTTCCCGAATGGCATCTCCAACTTCAATTAAACATAGCATGAGGGCCGGTGTTAAAAATTGCCCTTGCAGTGTTGTAATCAAAATCGCTGAAAAATCCAAAAAGTCGATATTGAGTTTGCGTTCGTTGCGGAGGCTTTCCCAAGCACGTTTAGCCACCGGCATTGCTGTCATGGCAATGGTTCCACCGACTAAAGCTGCGGGAACCGGCAACCCAAATGGCCCACTTAAAACTGCCAGTGTTGTTGCCAAAACCGGCAATTTCATCCCCCCCCAAGCGTTGTTTTCTTCTGGTTCTTCGGCTTCTTTTTTGCCTTTTTTTTCTATGGGAATAATGGCACTGGCTGCAAGCTGTATCAATGTTTCAAGATGCGTTTTTAGGTCGGCTGCCGAAATTTCGCTGACATTATAGCTAATGGCAATTGAACCGGCAGATCGCTTAATAATGACATTTGTTACACCGGCTGTTGCTCTTGCTAATACTTCCAGACTTTGAGCGTATTCGGCATCTTTGATTAATGCTGGTACGCGATATCTTACCCGTCCGGGGGTAGCATGAACGAGGCTGGCTTCTATTGTTGGCCGCTTGGCTTTTTCGGGATTATTTGTTTTTATAGTGCTGCGGTTATGTGTAGCTTTTAGAGAAGATTTTTGTGTTTCTTCTGTTGCGATTTCGATATTTGTTTGTGTTGCCAATGCCATTAGTTTTGCCATTTCTTTAACTCATAATGCTCCGTACTAGGGTTTGCTTTTTCCGTTTGGGGGTCGGAAAACCCCCAGGTTCGGTATCGTTTTATACCTAACCTGCTCTTAATCTACTTTTTACTTCCGGGCCTTTTGTTCTATCCAAAGAGTGAATTTGGGTAGCTATTTTGATAAAAAGCCTTTTGTAAATGCTGTGTCAAAAGGGTTTTGTCCGTTTCTCCGCCTGATGTTTTTAACAATATCACGTTTTTACTGTTACAAACGGGCGAGGAAGGCAAGACACATTTTGATGGCGGGGGGTTTGTACTGTCCCCAGAAGCCGGTGGCTTGTTCGGGGGTGGGCACTCCTCCATCGCCTCTACCAGAGCGGGCGATCACAGGCGAGACTTTTATGCCACTCTTGGCGTCGCCCCTAGAGTCGGGGGTGGGCACCTCTGCATTGCCCCTAGAGTCGGGGGCGACGGGTGTGGGGTGTATAGCTTCCTCTATCAGGGCTTTGATCTGTTCAAGGGAACTGATGCGGCGGTTGTAGAGTACGACTAAGGAAGCGTTGCTGCGGTTGATGCGGACGCCTGTGATGGCGGGAATGTCTCGGACTGTGCGTTCGAGCCGGCGGGCATACACTTCATCTTCTACCAATCGCTTGATTTCGTAGCGTAGGCGTCCGGGCACGCTGTGGGCTAGGCGATATTCGGGGCTTGGGGTGTGGGGAGTTTCGGTTTCGCTATAGTCTTCTAATACTTGTTTGGTTGTACCGGCTGCTAATAAGTAAAATGGCAGCGCCGGCAGGCCGGTGATTCCTAGCTGCTGGGTTAAAAGCATTCCCACCATATAAGGAATAACTGTATCTAGCTGCGATGCTGAACTAAGGGCACGGGTGGCTGCTTCTAGGGGCTCGCTTAAGGGTAATGCCGGTGTGTGGTGAGCATCTTCTACTCCCATTGTTTGTAAGATTAAGAGCAAAGTTTGCAAGGGCAAAACTTTCTCGTCAAACAAAATTAGGGCGCTTTTGCTTTGGGGGTTGATTTCAATTTTTTTGATGCCTTTTTGTTGCTCTAGCTGTTTGCTTAAATATTGCAACGTTTGCGGGCTTTTGTGTGGTGTCTGAGTTATTTGCGCTTTCCTTAAGCAAGATAGACGCACTCGCCCAGGAATAGCGTGGACAATTTCAACGCCGCTGATCGGGCATTGAATACTGATTTCTGGCATGATTTCTCTATGAAATTGGGATGTACAGCCTTGCTTTGTATGGCAAGGGTTAATGATTTGGATGATGTTTTTTTTGCAATGAGGTTTCGTCGCACCGGCAGTACCGGCTCTCCGCAATCACATCATCTTCTCATCGGCACCAGGTACAGGCCGGTGCGGCATCGTAAGCTGTAGCTACGGTTGTTATTTATTTTTTGTGTAACTGACACAACAGAAGCATAGTGCATCATAAGAGTTGCCCCCTCCTTACCCCCAGGTTGAGATTAAGAGTTGAAAGCAGCCTCCCCATGCGGGATTACCACTGCCGGCCAGCGTTTCTTTTTTGAAGAATTGCAGCGGCTTTTGGCTTACCCCCCTCAGTCTTTGTTGAGGGCAATAGCAGGTTAAGCTTTTGGTTAAGACAAGGTTAATATAACACGAAATCTGGTTTAAGCAAGGGGTTTTAGAAAGTTTTTTGTTTTTTTGATGGGGCCAAAGGTTTGAAATGTTTGCTGTGTTTTGATTTGGGGTTTTTTGAGGTATTTTAAGTTTGCTAAACATTTGTATTGTGCATTACATTGAAGATTTTTTTGACACATAAGGAAGGCAGGGGAAAACACAGAGGAAAAAGGGAGGTTGTGTTTCTCTGTGTTTAAAACTGTGGTTGTTAGTTTTGCTGGGTGGAGGTTGGTTGCCAGATTTTAATGGTGTTATCTGCGCTACAACTAACGATGATGTTTTGGGCTGCAATGGCGACGGAGTACACGGAGTCTGTATGGCCGGTTAGGGTGTGAGAATTTTCTGGGTTGTTGAGATTCCATATTTTGATGGTTTTGTCTTGGGAGGCGCTGACTAATCTTTGTCCATCTGAACTGATGGCGACTGAGTAAACCGGCCCATTATGTCCGTTTAATGTTGTTATGAGTTTGCCGGTTTGTAGTTGCCAAATTTTTAGGGTTTTGTCGGCGCTTCCACTCACTAAAATTTCTCCTTTTGGGCAAATGGCTGTGCAATAAACCGGCCCGTTATGACTGCGTAATGTTCGCAGTAAAGTTTCGGTTTCGAGATGCCATATTTTGAGGGTTTTGTCTTCGCTGGCGGAAGCTAAAAGTTTGCCGGTGGGGCTGATGGCGAGGCTATAAACCCATTCTTTATGTCCGAATAAAGTTTTGGTTGGATCGCCGGTTTGCAGGTTCCAGATTTTGATTTTATGGGAACCGCTGGCTAGGGTTTGTTGATCGGGGCTGAGGGCTAGGGCGTGTATTGATTTTTTGTGTCCAAATAGGGTGCGTATTAGTTCGCCGGTTTCGAGGTTCCAGAGTTTTATGTTGCTTCTTTGTTCGGTGGTATCGCTGCTTACTAATGTTTTTCCGTCTCCACTTATGGCGAGGGTGAGAACGGGGCCGGTGTGGCCGGTTAGTTGAGTTTTAAGGGTGCCGGTTTCTACTTCCCAGAGTCCAATTTTGTTTTTCTCGCTTCCTGCGGCGATTAATTTTCCGTCGGCACTAATTGCTATTTGTGATGATTGGCAACTAATTGCTTTTAAAGTATAAGCTGTTTCATAGTTTTTTGGGATTTCTGTTTGGACTGATTGTTCGGGGGTTTTTAAGATATTTTCAATTTCTTTGAGGCTTGCTTCTTCTCCTAAAATTATTAAACAATCTTTGATTTGTTCAAGTAAAGATCGGTCTGCTTGCAGTAGGCTAAGGGGGGTTTGAGAAAAATCTAAATTTTGGATTTCATCAGAGGAAAATTTATGCTGTAGCCAAGCTAATAAGGCGTAATTTATTTGTTGTTTTGCCCACGTTTTGTCGGGTAGTTGGGTGAGGCTTGTGGCAAGTTTTACAGCCATTTCTGGGATTTTGCTAGGATCAGGAAGGGTTTGTAATATGCTTTGATAGCTGAAAACTGCGGCTTCTGTGAGCTTTTCCATTAACTCTTGGTCTGTGGCTTGTTGGATGAGTTGGGGTAAAAGTTCTGGGAGTTTTGGCGCTATTTGTCTGTCGGCAAGATGATGTATGTCTGCCATCCAACCGGCTACTATGCAATGAGAGGTAATTAATAGTTGGTTGATGGGTTCAAAGTCTTTGTTGGTGATTTTGTAGGGAAATTGTAAATCACTGGTATCAATGCCGGCGGCGTTTAATTCTTCTTCTTCTTGTAATATTTTTAGATTAATTTCGTTTTCGCCTCCGAGAATTTCAATTTCTTGGGGTGTTTTGCCAAGGTCGATGAGTTTGGCGCGGGTTTGTTGCCATTTTTTGGCGCGGGTTTTAACGCTTTCATATACAATGCTGCGGTAGGGAAGTTTGAAGAGGGTTTGATAGGTGTAGGTGTGTTGATTGTTTCCCCAGTATGCTAGGCGAAAAATGAGAAAATCACCGTCTATTTCTGATTCTAATATTAAGGTTGGTTCGCTGGAGAGGTGGCTATATAGGGCTTTGATGCCGGCTTCGCTGTGAAAGTTTTTGTTTTGCCAAATGTCTCCTAAAAATTCGACGGGCCGGTTTTGGCTTTGCAGGGGGTAGTTTTGGCTGAGAAATTCTCGGAGTCCTTGGGCGAGTTTTATTTCTATTTCGGGTAGGTTTGGAGGTTGGTTGTTTGTTGTCAGGCTGGCTCTTAAGGTTTGGGTGTCGGGTGGGGCGATGATAATTCGCAAAGGTATGGGTGCGGTGCCGGTGTGTGTATTTAAGATTTGGGAGGGTAATAATCGCAGGGGCCAGTTCTGGACTATTTTTTCTATTTCTGGCAGTTTTAAGCTGGTTTCTTTGCGTTCATCGGCTAGTTTTAGTTGGGTTTCTCGGTTATAAATTGCGAGTTCTTTTTGGAGGTTTTTTTGTTGATTTATTTGCCACGCATAAAAATCGAGGTTGTTTTGTTGAGTTCCTGGGTTTAATCTTTGGAAAAGTTGGGAAATGTTGCCGCTGTTTTCTACTGCGAGTTTTAGGATTTTTTCGGCGGGGTGGCTGTCTATTTGTATGGCTGTTTGTTGGCGGCTATTTTCCGCATAATCGAGCATTAAATGTGCTCCTTTTTGTTTGGGATCTAGGGCGATTTGTATGCCATTGAGGGGATGTCCTGAGCGTACATACATGAGGGTGTTGAACATGGGAATGGCATACTCAATTAGTAGTTTAAGTAGTTGCTCCATAAATACCTTTGTTGTTTATGAGTTTATAAGAAGGGTTGGGAACGCCTATCGCAGGCGGGACGCCTGCGCCACTGACTTTGTATTGCAGGCTACATTTTGTGTCTTATTTATAATTGTCCCTAAAATAGGACTTGTTTTGCTGTTGTCTCTGTACCTCCGCTTGCTACAAAATCGGCTTTTGTAATCAGAGTTATTCTATTTACGCTTTCCTTATTGCAACTAAGTATCAATAGGTTTTTTATATTGTAACTGTTTATTGCAATGGCGGTTTTTCCCGATTTGGGGCTGTAAAAGCCGATTACATAAATATTGCAGCCGAGTCAACTTGTTGCAATAAATCTTTATTTTTTTGGGTTTTGCTTGAGATTATAGGTTTTGTGGGGGATGAGTAAGAAATTTTCTAAACTAACTATTGACATTATTTATCAATAATTTTAGAGTGATGTCTAAGTTATTGTTGCTAAGGTGTTGCGGGAGGCAAAAACCCGGATCGGTGGTTTGCTCAAGTTTGCAGGCTGCCGGTGGCTTGATGCTGACTAGAAATTTTAGCAACAAGGCCAGCTTTTTTAATGACATGATGGCGGAGTAGGGATATGGGTGTTTTATGTTCTGCACAATCGAGAGTTAATCAGAAGGGGGCTTTTTCTGGGGTTGCTTCAACTTTAAGTTCTGGCCGGCTGCCTTCTACGTTTGCGGTTGGAGATGTGATTCCGCTATGGCCAGAGGTGGTTTGGAAAATTGAACGGGGTGCTGTGAGGGCTGTGACTTGGAGTGAGGAGGGGAGGCCAGTGATTTTAGGATATTGGGGTGTTGGGGATATTGTGTCTGGGTTTTTGTTGCCGGTTGAACCTTGCCAGGTTGAGTGTGTGAAGGCGACAGAGTTAAGTCGGGTGCCTTTAAATTTGATGGAGAGAGGTTCGGAGGCGATGATTTTGCAACTAAAGCAGGCGCAAGAATTGTTGGCGATTGTGCGTTGTGAGCGAGCTTATTTAAGGTTGTTAAATTTTTTAATTTGGTTGGCTAAAAAGTTTGGCGAGGAAGTGGAAACTGGCCGGCAGATTGAGTTAAGGCTAACGCATCAAGAAATTGCCGAGGCGATTGGGATGGCGCGGGTAACTGTAACGAGATTGTTACAAAAGTTTGAGCGGGAAGGGATTATTTGCCGGCCACAGGGAAAAACGATTGTTTTAAAACAAATGTAAAAAGGAATTTTTAGTAATTGTTTAGGGGTCAGTTGTCAGTGGTAGATGCTGCTATGACTATTGACTATTGGCTATTGAAGGGTCACTAATCACCGGCATGGTAAGGTTAGTAATGCAAAGTATTCTCAATTATTGCCAGTTGTTGAAAATTAATCGAAAAAATAGCTATGATTGTCAATAAATCGACTTTTTTGGGAAGAGGGTTATGGCTCTGTACACAGCAACTTCACTAAAGGCCGAACTCAATGCTCGTGGGTGGCGCCTGACTCCGCAGCGGGAAACGATTTTGCACGTTTTCCAAAATCTTCCCAGGGGAAATCATTTGAGTGCGGAGGATTTGTACAATGTTCTTCACCAACGTGGTGAAGCTATTAGCTTATCTACGATTTACCGAACGCTAAAGCTGATGGCTAGAATGGGTTTGTTGCGTGAGTTGGAGTTGGCTGAAGGTCACAAGCATTATGAATTGAATCAACCCTACCCCCACCACCACCATCATCTTGTTTGCATTCAATGCAATAAGACGATTGAGTTTAAAAATGATTCAATTTTAAAAAGTGGCTTGAAACAGGCAGAAAAAACGGGTCTGCAAATGATTGATTGCCAGCTTACGATTCACACTATTTGTCCTGAAGCTTTGCGTTTGGGATGGCCGTCTATGCTTCCTAGTAATTGGTGTTGTCCGCGTTCTCAAATGGCTCTTCCTTCTTCGGAAGAGGAATTTCATAATCATATCGAAGATGCAGGAGTCTAGTGTTTTTGAGTTTTTAAAAACCCGATTCTTACTAGGGATCGGGTTTTTAAGTTTTTAGGTTTTAGATTTTTTGGTTAAATTTCGCGGACTTTTGGCTGTCCGTCTATTATTTCTCCTACGAGGATAACATCAGCAACTCCTACAAATAGGCCGTTTTCTAATACGCCGGGAATGTTGTTTAGGGTTTTTTCTAGTTCGGCGGGGTTTTCGATGTTGTCGAATTTTACATCAATTACAAAGTTTCCTTGATCGGTGATAACTGGGCCGGCTTTTTTGACTCCCATGCGGAGGGTTGGTTTTCCGCCGAGTTTTTCGATGGCGTTCATTACTGGGGTTTTTGCCATTGGAATAACTTCGACGGGTAAGAGGAAGGTTGAGCCGAGTTTTTCGACGAGTTTGGTACTGTCTACGACGACGATAAATTGTGTGGCGAGGCAGTCTACAATTTTCTCGCGGGTGTGTGCGGCGCCGCCTCCTTTGATGAGGTTTTTGTTGGGATCTACTTCGTCTGCGCCATCGATGGCGATGTCGATATGATCAATGTCGTCGAGGGTGGTGAGGGGGATGTTGTATTGTTTGGCTAAGACTTCGGCTTGAAATGAGGTGGGGACGCCTTTGATGTCTTTGAGTTCGCCTTTGGCTATGCGTTCTCCGATGTATTGTAGGGCGTAGGCGGTGGTGGAGCCGGTGCCTAGTCCAACAATTGTACCGGATTGCACGCGGTCAGCGGCGGCTTTGCCGACTTGTTGTTTCATTATTTTGGCTGTATCTTGTTCGCTCACGCAGGTTTTCTCCTTTGGTTTTTAAGGTAGCAGCAGGTTGGATGGTTGAGGCTGCATGAGATAGTTTACTATGCCGGTGTGTTTAAAGGGACAAGTCCTGGGAAAAGCGGTTAAAATGTTTAGGTGAAAATTGTTTTTTTATTTCCCCTTATATGCCGAACCCTGAGAAGCCGGTGCCGCAATTGAGCGGTTTTCAAAAGTTTTTTATAAGTTTGAAAGATACATTGATTGGTTATCGATATTTGGTTTTGACTGTTTTAAGTTTTTTGTTGGTTTTTCTTTTGGGTGAAGGTGATTTGCTGAGTTTGGCGAAGTTTGCGATTTCGCTGAGCTTTTCAGGTTTGATTGTAGGTTTGGTTTTGGAGGAGTTGTGGATTAATCGGTCTAAGTTTAATTTTGTTTTAGAGATTTATTTTAGTGGGTTTTTGGCTTATTTACGGGCGTTTTTAATTGCGGTGACGACGATTACTTTGGCTATTGGGGTTTATCCGTTTGTGCCGAAGTTTTTGCGGTGGGGGTGGGGGAGTTTAATTTCGAGTGGGCCGACTAATGTTTTACTACAGCCGTTTGATACGATGGAGAAGGTAGGGGCGGCGAGTGTGGCGCAGGGTTCGAGTGTGAATTGGGGTGCGGTTTTGATTGTTTTGTTTTGGGCGGTGTTGGTTTTTATTTTACCTTTTTGGGCGCAAACTGAGGAGTTAATTTTTCGTAAAGGTGTGAATTCTTGGGGTAAGATTTGTGTGAAGTCGCTTCAGTTTGGGTTGACTCATTTGATTGTGGGGATTCCGATTTATATGGGGTTTGTGTTGGCGGTGCCGGGATTTTTGTTTGCTTGGCGATATAAGTATGTGCATGATCGGTTTTTGAAAAAAATTGAAGATGATGAGTTAAAGGCGCAGGAGGCGGGGGTGGCTGCGAGTACGGCGGATCATGCGATTTATAATGCAATTTTGATTAGTCTGTTGGCGCTTTTGTTGTTGTTGGGAAGTTAGTAATTTCTCACGCCGTTAAGGGTTTATGGTAAGAGTATTGTGCCATATTGTAGAGAATCTACAAGGTTGTTAGATTTTAAAATTTACAGTAAATTTAGACAAACAACTTATCAATAAAAGGGTGCGAGAATGGCTTATGACAACGCCTGCAAATATCTCTCCGAAAGATATGCTTTGGAATTTGCCACATGGATACTAGGAGAAACTCCGCCATCGGTAGAAGTTCTGAAAACAGAACTCAGCATCGAACCAATTCGAGCCGACTACCTGACCTTTTTACGCACTCAACAGAGAATTTTACATTTAGAATTTGAGGTTGATGTGGAAGGTGATCCACCTTTACCGCTGCGAATGCTAGACTATTGGGTGAGACTCTACCGGCGCTATCGCCAACCCATCACCCAAACCCTCATTCTCCTAAAAGAAAGCGCAGCCAACAAACGATTAAAAAATCAATTTCGGCTGGAGGGAACACAACATCGCTATCAAATCATACGGCTCTGGGAATTAGATCCCACCCCATTTTTACAAAACCCGGCACTTTTACCCTTAGCTAGTTTATGTCGCACAAATTCAGGGGAAGACTTGCTAAATTTAATTGCTGAACAATTGGCTAAAATTGAACCAATCACAGAGCGGGGACAAATTACTGCCTGTACCAATATTTTAGCCGGTTTACGCTTTGACAAAAACTTGATAAATCGATTATTTCGGGAGGAAATTATGCGAGAATCAGCTACTTATCAAGATATCTTGCAAAAAGGTGTCCAACAAGGTCTTCAACAAGGTCTTCAACAAGGAATTCAACAAGGAATTCAACAAGGAATTCAAGAATCCTTAAAAACGTCTATTTATGAGGCTCTGCAAATGCGTTTTAATAGTGTTCCACCTGAAGTTAATCCAAAAGTTGAAGGCTTGACAATTGACAAATTACGACAATTATCAGTGCAAGCTTGGATGTGCGGAAGTTTAGATGAATTTTTCAATATTCTAAACAGCACCTTTTCAAATTAAACTCAGCTATCACTCAAAAAAAAGGCAAAAACCCAGAGAATAAGTTTTTGCCTTTTTTATTTTTACAACATAGGATAACTGCTCTTTAAACTTTCCCGCAGGCGCTTTTTAGCATAAACGTGAATCACCCCGATCATTACAACTATTAAACTCCCCAACAGCGACATAGCACTATTCAAAGGCAGATTATTCTTAAAAACAGCTAACAGCACAATCGCCACTAAAAAAACCGTTGGAACTTCATTTAAAATTCTGAATTGCTGACTTTTCCAAATGCAGTTATCTTTAGCTAATTGTTTCAGCAACCAACCACAATAAAAATGATAACCTATCAACCCGGAAACTAATACTAATTTTACCTGAAGCCATCCTTCTTTTATGACTTCTGGCTCAGTATAAATTATCCCTAACGCCATTGTTAGCGCCACCATCATTGCTGGCGTTGTTATCAAATTATAAAGGCGTTTTTCCATTATCTCATACTGTTGCTTAAGAATCCCGCGTGCCGGTTCTGGATGCTGCTCTGTTTCTGCATGATATACAAAAAGCCTCACCAAATAAAACAACCCCGAAAACCATACAACAATCCCAACAATATGAAACGTTTTCAACCATAAATAAGCCATTTTTTCTCCTTTCCAAAGCCGGCTTTTCCGAAAAACCGGCTGTCTTATCCTTCAAAAAATCCGTTTAAATCGTCCGAGAAAGCCGCTGCTCACCTCGTATCTCTGTATGAGCATCAAAAAGAAAAGCAATATTTCGGACTAGCAATCTTCCCAGAGGCGTAACTTCAAGGAGGTTAGGATATAACTTTACCAAACCATCTTTTTCTAAAGGCAAAATTGCCTCCAATTCAGCGGCAAAATAATTATCAAAATCAATGCCATACTTGAGTTCTATTTCTGACTTATCAAGCTGAAAATTAGACATGATTTGCATAATTACTTCCCGCCGCAGCATATCAGCACGACTGAGTTTTATTCCCTTACTCACCGGCAAACATCCCTCATCAATCGCTTGATAATAATCCTTCAAAGTTTTGTGGTTTTGGCTATAAGTATCTTCCAACATTCCAATCGCCGTAGCACCAAAACCAAATAACTCGGCCTCTGGTTGAGTTGTATAACCTTGAAAATTCCGCTTTAAAGCTTGATTTCTTTGAGCAACTGCCAATTCATCATTCGGTTTGGCAAAGTGATCCATCCCAATAAAAACATAACCATTATTTGTCAATTCTTCAATCGTCATTTGCCAAATTTTTAACTTCTCAGGTGCCGGTGGCAAAGCAGATTCAGGAATATTCTTTTGCACCGGCTTTATCCAAGGCACATAGGCAAAATTAAACACTGCAATTCGCGCCGGCTCTAACTGCAATGTCTTTTTCAACGTTTCCTTAAACGTCTCCAAAGTTTGAAAAGGCAACCCATAAATTAAATCGACATTAACACTCTCAAACCCCGCTTCTTTAATCCAACCCATTACTTCAAAAAGCATTTTTTCTGGTTGAACTCGATTCACCGCTTCTTGGACGATAAGATTAAAATCTTGAATGCCAAAACTGAGCCGGTTAAACCCTAAAGACTTCAGGAAAAAAATATAATTCCTGTCTACATAACGGGGATTAATCTCAATCGAAATTTCTGCATTATCCGCAAAGTTAAATTTATCATTAATCGCTTTCCAGAGAAACTGTACTTGCTCTATAGACAAATAATTTGGCGTTCCACCTCCCCAATGCAGTTGCACTACCTTTCGGTCTAAGTCTATCAAGCCAGCAGTCATTTCAATTTCTTTTGTTAAATATTGCAGGTATTTTTCGGCAATTTTTTTGTTATTAGAAACCACCACATTGCAGCCACAAAAATAACAAGCACTTTGACAAAAGGGAATATGAAAATAAAGCGAAAGCGGTGATTTCCGCTGATTAGAAGCAGCAATTGCCTCACGCCAATCTCTCTCAGAAAACTCTGCATTTAATTCGGTTGCCGGTGGATAACTCGTATATCTGGGAGCCGGATTATCATACTTTTTGATCAAATTCAAATCCCAGGTTACATTTTGCACAGAAAAAACCATTGATACCTCTCAAACTTTTTTCAACTATTTTTGACAACAAAATTTAGAGTGTCAGAAACCGGGTTTATTTATAAAAACCCGATTTCTTTGAGTTACACCGGCACCACAGAACGACACGCAAAACTATCCTCCAGTTCTCGCATCATTTTAATATTCAACTTAAAAGACACAATTGCCTCCGCCACAATCTTGTCTTCCATTTCTTCGGAAACCGCCAACTCATTTAATGCTTGGCGATAAATAGCCTTAAAAGCATTCGGATCAGCAATTTGCTCAAACTCATAAAAACAACTGCCTTCCTCTCCTGTTAAATTAAACACTGAGCGGACAATTCTTTTAAGACCTTGACCCCCTGAAAGATCGCCCATATAACGCGTATAAGCATGAGCAATTAATAGGGCCGGTTCTGAACCCGAAACTTCTCTTAAACGGGCTACAAAAGCTTGCACAGCCGGCCCAGGCGTAATTCGTGAGCGCCAATTTTCTCCAAAATAAAACGCCAAATCTTTCTCTAAATTTGCTTGACGATTCAGTTCAGGAAAATAAACCCCACCCACCAGAGGATTATCTTTGTGGAGTTTCAATTCTTCCTCAAGTTGGCTATAAATCCAATAAAAATTACTTAGTAATCTTGCAAACAAATCTCGCTCAATTTGGCCGGCCAAAAAGCGTTTCATAAATCCCGAATGTTCCGCATCCCCATGAGATTGCTGGATTCCATTTCGCAGTTTTATCGCTAAATTATTCATCATCAAATCCTCAATCTTTCATCCAAAAAGCTTTGCGCGACTTCCTCAAGCCACTTTTGGCCATCGGTGTCATGTTTTAGCCTTTAATCACTATATAGCGATTAAGCGTAGAGGAGTTTTTTCTTAAAAATTCTTAATAATGGGCTAATGGGTGGAGCCGGCATCTTGCCTGTAGGGGAGCCGGCATCTTGCCTGTAGGGGCGGGCAGGCGGGACGCCTGCGCCACTGGGGAATGGAGTCAAAGCCAAAAAAAGAACCCTTAAAACTCGAACTTGGGGTTAGTCTCGGATGGTACCATCAGGCATAATGGCACCTTGGAGATTAGCACCGGCAAGGATAGTTTTAGAAAGATCAGCGCCTTGTAAATTCGCTTTTGACAAATTCACCCCAGTGAGATCCGCATAACTCAAATCTGCACCTTGTAAACTGGCTTCGCTGAGATCCGCTTGATAGAATTTGTTATTTTTAAAACTTCCTAAAATTGCTCGGCAAAGTTTAACACCATCCAGATTTGCCCGCTGCAAAATCACCCCGCTTAAATTAGCATAGCTCAAATTTGCACCGCTTAAAATCGCTTCACTAAGATTTGTGTGCTGCTCGTAATTTGGGCGAAAATCAGCTTCAACAAGCAGAGCTTTTGAAAGCACAGCCCCTCCCAAATCACACCCACACAAACAGGCTTTAATAAGTTCTGTTTCTTCTAAATTTGCTTTAATTAACTTCGCTCCCGTCAAGTCAGCTTCTCGCAAATCAGCGTGACTCAAATTAGCATGACTGAGGTTTGTTCCCCAGAGGATTGTTTCGCTTAAATTTGCTTGGCTAAGATTCGCAAAAGAAAGATTAGCTTGTCCTAGGCGCGCTTCCCGCAAATCACTTTTGCTGAGATTGGCTTTACTGAGATTTGTGCTGACTAAATTGGCTTCCCGCAGACAAGCCTCCGCTAAGTTTATTTCAGGAAAACTTTGTTCGCCGGCTGCGTGTCGTTTCAAAAAATCATCTATATTCATGGGTTTTTAGTTTGTTTGTCTTCGGTATAATCAGGCAAGGTGGCGACACACCAAAGCGGGGAAATCTATTAAAGTAGCGATTTCAAAATATCATTTTTGGTGAGAGTTCGCCCCAGAAGTTGTCAAACCAAATAATACTATATTTATCAGGCGAGTGATAAATATACAACAAGCTCTGTAATAAATCGCTATAATTTGGCAAAAAAATTAAAAATTGAGGTAACTTTGCAGGTAATATCATTCACCGTTGCCTAATATTATCAAGAGCTTTATCTAATTTCGGTTTTTCAAAAGTAGCCCCGCTGGCAAAGAAAAACTCTGTCTGACTGGCCGCCGCTCCGGGGGTGGGGGTGTTTGAGGTATCCTTTGAAAGGAGACTCTGAGAGATCCGGAAATTTTGTTTCCGAACAGCCTAAAATGTAGGCGGCGCTTAGAGGAAGCCGGAAAACTGCCCCACTTGAGCCGGCCCGCTGTGGCGCGAAATGATTTAATGGCACTAAGACTCTCCCAACGCCTACCTGACTCTAAAAGTCTGGCTCATCAAAGCTCACATATTAGGAAAGAAAACAAAAATGTTGAAAAACCGAGAAGGAGAAAAAGTACCCAACGTTACCTTCAAGACTCGCAACGGCGGTCAGTGGGTTAATGTCACTTCTGACGATTTATTTGCCGGTAAAACAGTGGTTGTTTTTTCTTTACCAGGCGCTTTCACTCCAACTTGTTCTTCTACTCATGTTCCGGGGTACAACGAACTCGCCAAAATTTTCAAAGACAATGGCGTAGATGATATTATTTGCCTTTCGGTTAATGACCCTTTTGTAATGGAAGAGTGGAAGAAAACTCAAGCAGCCGACCGCGTTACTTTTATCCCCGATGGTAATGGAGAATTTACTGAAAAAATGGGGATGTTGGTTGATAAAGAAGATTTGGGGTTTGGCAAACGTTCGTGGCGCTATTCTATGCTGGTCAAAGATGGCGTCATCGACAAAATGTTTATTGAACCAGAAAAGCCAGGAGATCCGTTTGAAGTCTCCGATGCTGAAACAATGCTGAGCTACATTAATCCGACTGCTGCTAAACCTAAGCTGGTATCTTTGTTTACAAAACCGGGTTGTCCCTATTGCGCTCGTGCCAAAACTGCTCTCCAAGAGCGTAGTATTGAGTTTGAAGAAATTGTTCTCGGTAAAGAGATTAGCACTCGTTCTTTACGAGCGGTGACGGGGGCGACTACAGTACCGCAAGTTTTTATTGATGGTAAACAAATTGGCGGTTCGGAAGCACTCGACGAATACTTGAAATCTCACTCTTTATAAGTTTGTTTAAGCTGTTAGCCGCAAGGAGAGGATCTGCTCTTTTGCTGTGAAAACTGCTGGCGAGCAAGCGTTTTCTTGTTTTAGGGGGAATGTAAAGTTTTGTTACAAATAAAATTTCCCCCTTTTTTTTCGGAAGATATGCTATATTGAGTGGCGAGAGTAGAATTCGGTTGTAGCGTTTGTTTTTAGTATTGACAGGCATTTGGCTTTTAGTATTGGCAGGCTTCTCTCCGAAATCTCACCAATCCCACCTTTCTGATTTTGGAGACGAGTTATGTCGATTTATGTAGGCAATCTTTCTTATCAAGTTACCCAAGAAGACTTGAGCGCAGTATTTGCCGAATATGGAACAGTTAAGCGGGTTCAGCTTCCCACAGACCGCGAAACGGGCCGCTTGCGTGGCTTTGCTTTTGTGGAAATGGATAGCGATGCCGAAGAAACCGCAGCGATTGAAGCTTTGGACGGCGCAGAATGGATGGGCCGTGACATGAAAGTGAACAAGGCCAAACCCCGTGAAGAGCGTGGTGGTGGTGGTGGTTATCGCGGCGGCGGTGGCGGCGGCGGTGGTGACCGTCGTGGTAACAACAATTTTTCTCGTCGTTACTAAGCTTTAAGGCTAAACCGTTAGCCCTTATAAATTTCTAAAAAGGTTCAGGCATGAATGCTTGAGCCTTTTTTCTATTTTTATGACGTTCCAACAGTCTCAACTCCATCGGCAATTTTACAAGCGATTTTGTTAAATGGATAGGTATGATTTGAGAAGTCAAAGCGGGACAAGGTATTTCAAATTAATTTAAGGACTTTTAAGTTATGCAATTTATACCGCTAATTTTTCCTTTAGTATGGCTCACCGGCCTGCTATCGTTAGCAGTTTTGGGGGGAGGAATTTACATTGTCTATAAATGGTACAGCGGCGAACTGGATGGTTATGGTTATTTAGTGGCTGGTTTGCTAATGATCTTGTGGTCTGTGGCCGGTCGTTTTTTCAGCTTGCCCTTGCTGCGGCGATGGGGTGTGAACGAACCCAAACCCATGCGTACAGGAACAGTGCGCCGCATAGCCCGCCCGGATGGTAGTGAACTGCACATAGAATTGTATGGCCCAGAAGACGGCCAACCGCTGATTTTGATACATGGTTGGGGGCCAAATAGCACAGTTTGGTATTATGCAAAACGGCAACTGAGCGACCGCTACCGGGTGATTGTTTGGGATCTGCCTGGTTTAGGGAAATCAAAACGCCCGAAAAATAACGATTATTCCTTAGAAAAATATGCCGGTGATTTAGAGGCGGTTCTTGGCCTTACGGGAGATAAACCGGCCATTGTTTTAGGACATAGTATGGGGGGAATGATTGCCTTAACATTTTGCCGGTTATTTCCTCAATATTTAGGGACGAAATTAGCAAAATTAATTCTTGTAGATACAAGTTATATCAATCCAGTAAAGACCTCTATTTTAAGTGGTTTATTACAAGTTTTGCAAAAACCAGTGCTGGAACCAATGCTTTATCTGACGATATTTTTGTCACCGCTTTTATGGTTGCTGACGTGGTTAAGCTATTTCAACGGTTCGCTATATTTGACTGTAGAATTGTCTGGTTACACCGGCAAAGAAACGCGAGGTCAATTAGATTTTTCCGCCTACTTATCTGCTTTGGGTGAACCCGGAGTTTTAGCAAGGGGAACTCTGGCGATGTTGAAATTAGAAGAAAGTGCCACCTTAAAAGCGATTAATATTCCTGTGTTGCTGGTAACAGGCGCTTCAGATATTGCAATTGTTCCTGAAACTAGCTGGCGAATGAAAGCTCTTTTACCGCAAGCAGAAATCGTCACTTTAAAACCAGGGGGACACATGGCTTTGATGGAGTTAAATGAGGAGTTTTCTCGTGCAGTTAGTGGGTTTATTGAAGGGTAGGGCTGAGATTATTAAGTTTATTGGGTATGCTTAAGCTGGGTTGAATGTAAAATTTTTAGGTGAGATATTTTAGCCCATTGGTATTAGTTTATTTGGGACTAGCGCACTGTCAAAATAATTTTTGGCTTTTGAAAGGGTGGAATTAGGGGCCGGTTAAAAAAAATCGCTTTCTAAAGCCATCCTATAAAAGCCAATTGCCTAAAAATCTATCTTTAGACAGACTTAAAAATAAAGTCCGGCCTGCTAAACTAACGAAAAAATTTAAGCAATTAAAAACCTGTCCTTTTATCTAAAAAAGCTCTGATAAATTTCGATAAAGTTTAAACTTTAAATCGGGAGGTTTAACCTCAATAAAATAATTAGTTTTCCCAACTCTAGCTATCCTCAAAAAAAAGCATAATGAACATCGACACTTTTAAAAATGACCATAACGGAAATAAAGAACAAGGTAATTTTGATGATGAAGAAAGGGAAGTTTTTGTTTTTCCCGCATCTTTTGCTCAACAGAGACTGTGGTTTTTCGACCAACTAACACCGGCCAATTCTTTTTATAATGTCTCAACAATTTTGCGCTTAACCGGCCCGCTTAATTCAACAGTTTTAGAGCAGACTTTCAACGAAATTATCAGCCGACATGAAGCATTACGCACCACATTTGCAGCCATCGAAGGGGAACCAATGCAAATAATTTCCCCTAGATTAAATATACCTTTAAAAATATTAAATTTACAAGAATTGCCAAAAACTGAAAGAGAAAGTAAAGCCAAAAAACTAGCGGAATTAGAAAGCGAACAACCGTTTAATTTAGCAACCGGCCCCTTAATAAGAACCAGCATTATCCAATTAGAAGAAACAGAAAATATCCTTTTACTGAGTATGCACCACATTATATCAGATGATTGGTCTGTGGGCGTGCTAATTCGAGAATTGGGAACAATTTATAAAGCTTTAGCAGAAAATCAACCTTCACCTCTGCCAGAATTACCCCTGCAATACGCCGACTTTTCAGAATGGCAACGTGATTGTTTGCAAGGAGAAAAATTAGAAACTTTACTTGCTTACTGGCGACAGCAACTTAAAGGAATATCTGTATTAAATTTGCCAACAGATAGGCCAAAAACTCACCAGCAAACTTACCAAGGAGCCAGTCAATTTTTAGAACTACCCAAAAAACTAACCGATGATATTAAAGCCTTAGCCAAGCAAGAAAATGTTAGTTTATTTATGATATTGCTGGCTGCATTTCAAGTTTTACTTTACCGCTACACCGGCCAAGAAGATATTGCCATAGGTACGCCGGTTGCTAACCGTAACCAAAGCGAAATAGAGTCATTAATCGGCTTTTTTGTCAACTCGTTAGTGCTGCGAACAAATTTAGCTGCTAACCCAACATTTAAAGAAATTTTAGCTAGTGTGCGCGAAGTCACCCTAGACGCTTACGCTCATCAAGATTTGCCTTTTGAAAAATTAGTAGAATATTTGCATCCAGAGCGTTCGCTAAACCGGCATCCTCTATTTCAAGTTGTATTTAGCCTGCAAAACGCCCCAATGGAAACCTTAGAATTGCCAGAATTAACCTTAAATTCACTTACTTGGGAAGCCAAAACAACTCGCTTTGATTTAGAGTTGCATTTGTGGGAACCCTCCGACAGTTTCCGCAGCATTTACGGCGAAAAATGGCAGCATTTAGATAGTCTCAGAGGCGTGGCGGTTTATAGCACAGACTTATTTGATGAAGCCACAATTCAACGAATGCTGGAACATTATAAAAATCTGCTGAAAAACATCATTATCAACCCCCACGAGAGTATTAATAATTTAGCGTTTTTGAGCCAAGCAGAACAGCATCAACTATTAACAGAATGGAACAACACTCAAACAAATTATCCTGAATATTTGGGGGTTAATCAATTATTTGAAAAACAAGTTAAAAAGAATCCTGATAAAATTGCTATTAATTTTGATAACCAAAAATTAACTTACCAAGAACTAAACAACCTGAGCAATAAATTAGCGGCTTACTTGCAAAAAATGGGAGTAAAACCAGAAGTTATAGTGGGAATTTGTGCCGAAGCTTGCGTTAATACAATAGTGGGAATTTTAGGAATTCTCAAAGCAGGAGGAGCCTACTTACTTTTAGACCCAAATTATCCCGCTGAGCGACTAAAATTGATGCGGGAAGACGCACAAGTTAGTTTATTGCTAGGGGAAGAAAAGCAAATTGAGCGATTTAAAGATTTATCAATACCAGTGGTTTGCCTAGATAAAGATTGGGAAATTTTCGAGCAGCAAGAAATTAACTTTATAGTGCAAGATAATTTATTGAAATCTGACAATCTTGCTTACATTATTTACACCTCTGGATCTACCGGCAAACCGAAAGGCGTAGCGGTTACCCACAAAGCAATTAACCGGCTTGTTGTCAATACAAATTACATAAAAATAGATGCAACTGATAAAATTGCTCAAGCCGCTAACCTCTGCTTTGATGCCGCCACATTTGAAATTTGGGGCGCGCTTCTCAACGGTGCAGAACTTGTAGGAATCAATCAAGAAATCTTGCTTTCTCCCCACGATTTCGCGGCAGAAATACGCGCCAAAAAAATTAGCTTTTTGTTTTTAACTACAGCTTTATTTCAAGAAATTGCCCGCAATGTGCCGCAAGCATTTGAGTCTTTACGCTGTTTGCTTTTTGGCGGTGAAAGAGTCGATGTAAGATGGGTAAAAAAAGTTTTAAAAGCCGGTGCGCCTCAAGAATTAATTCATGTATATGGACCTACAGAAAACACCACTTTTACTTCTTATTATCCTGTGGAAAGTTTAGCAGAAGAATCTACATCACTACCGATAGGCCGGCCTATTTCCAACACCCAAATTTATATTTTAGACCAACATTTAAACCCAGTTCCCATTGGCATTGCCGGTGAGGTTTACATTGGCGGGGAAGGATTAGCAAAAGGCTACATCAACCGGCCAGAATTAACAGCAGAAAAATTTATTTCGCTTAATTTACCTGAGAATAAACAATCGAGAGTTTATAAAACTGGCGACATAGCGCGATATTTACCAGACGGGAACATAGAATTTTTAGGACGCGCTGACAATCAGGTAAAAATTCGTGGGTTTAGGATAGAATTGGGAGAAATTGAAAGCATTTTAAACCAGCATCCAGACGTGCAAAATGCAGCAGTTATTGTCCGCGAAGAAATTCCAGGTGAGAAAAATTTAGTAGGCTATATTGTTACACATCAAAAAGGCAGACATATCATCTCAGAATTGCGGGAATTTTTGAAAGCAAAACTGCCGGCATATATGATACCTTCAAGTTATGCAATTTTGGAATCCTTACCCCTCACACCCAGCGGCAAAATTAATCGGCAACTCTTACCTAAGATAGATGCAGAACCAGAAGATTTCCCAGAAGATTATGTCGCTCCTCGAACTTCAGTAGAGGAAAAATTAGTAAAAATTTGGGCCAATATTTTGGGGAAAAAGCAAGTGAGTGTGTACGATAACTTTTTTGAATTAGGCGGCCATTCTTTGCTGGCAACACAGTTAATTTCTCGAATTCGCAACAGCTTTGAAATCGAGTTACCATTAAGCCATGTATTTGAAGCTCCCACAGTAGCAAGTTTAGCCAAATATATTGAGGCTGCTTCTTGGATTACAAAAAGTCAAAAAATTGCAAATAAGGATGCTAGAGAAGAGGTGCAATTTTGAATACTGTTGAATTTTTATCTTACCTGAGCCGTTTAGATATTAATGTTTTTGTAGAAGAAAATTGCCTTTGCTGCGATGCGAAGGAAGGAATTTTAACGGCAGAATTAAAAGCAGAAATCGCTGAACGTAAAGCAGAAATTATCGCTTTTTTGCAACAAACTCGCCGCCCCATCGGCCAGCAGATTAAACCTCTTGTACCCCTAGCGCAAAAAGCAAATTTACCGCTTTCTTTTGCTCAGCAGCGGTTGTGGTTCCTCGACCAATTAGTGGGGAATAATCCATTTTATAATATGCCGGCTGCTTTGCGGTTAACCGGCAATCTCAAATTAGTTGCTCTCGAAAAAGCTTTTAATGAAATTGTCCGCAGGCACGAAGTTTTACGCACAAGTTTTGCTGTGGTTGGAGAGGAGCCGGTGCAAAAGATAAGCTCTCATCTTTCCCTAACCATTGATATAGCAGATTTGCGAAAATTGCCTTCTTCGCAACGGGAAATAGAAGCGCAAAAAATAACTACTCAAGAAGCACAAAAAACTTTTAATTTAAGCACCGGCCCTTTGTTGCGAGTGCTGCTTATTCAGCTAGAAGAAAAGGCATATTTATTAATGTTGAATATGCACCATATTGTTTCCGATGGCTGGTCTATTGGAGTGCTAATTCAGGAATTAAGTTCACTTTACACAGCATTTACTAACGAAAAGTTTTCTCCTCTCCCCGACTTACCAATTCAATATGCAGATTTTGCTTGCTGGCAACGCGAGTTTTTGAAAGGGGAAGTATTAGAAAATCAACTGAGTTACTGGCGTCAAAAATTGGAGGGAATATCAGCTTTAAATTTGCCAATAGATCGGCCCAGGCCGGCAGTTCAAAGTTATCGAGGTGCCCGAAAACTTTTGCAACTACCAAAACAACTTAGTCAAGATTTAGAAACTTTGAGTCAGCAGCAAAAAGTTACTTTATTTATGACATTGCTGGCGGCATTTAAAGTTTTACTTTATCGCTATACCGAACAAGAAGATATTGCTATAGGTTCGCCGGTTGCTAACCGTAACCGCATCGAAATTGAACCGTTAATTGGATTTTTTGTTAATTCTTTAGTGCTACGAACAGATTTATCAGGAAATCCAACATTTTTGGAATTATTGCAGAGAGTCAAACAAACTGCTTTAGGCGCTTATGCTCATCAAGATTTACCGTTTGAGAAGTTAGTAGAAGAACTACATCCCGAACGCCAATTAAATCAAAATCCTTTATTTCAGGTCGTTTTTGCTTTGCAAAATGCGCCGGTGGGAGCGTTAGAATTACCGGGAATAACGCTTAGTCCACAACAATTAGATGTGGGAACAAGTCGGTTTGATTTAGAGTTTCATTTGTGGGAATCAACCCCAAATAATAACCTTTGGGTAGATGATAGCGGTGGTATTAGTGGGTTTGTTATTTACAGTACCGATTTATTTGATGAAGCCACCATCACGAGAATGTTAGAGCATTTTCAAATCTTGCTGGAAGGCATTGTTAAAAACCCTGAACAGCGGCTTTCTGAGTTGCCGATTTTAAGCAAAAAAGAGCAACATCAAATATTAGTAGAGTGGAACCAAACTCAGGCCGATTTCCAGAAAAATTTATGTGTTCATCAGTTATTTGAAATTCAAGCAAAACAACGTCCAGATGCACTATCGCTGGTATTTGGAGAAGAAAAAGTTACCTATAAAGAGCTAAATGATCGCAGTAATCAACTCGCGCATATTCTGCAAAAAAAAGGCGTGACTGTGGAGAGTTTAGTGGGGCTTTGTGTGGGCCGATCTGTAGATTTGATTGTGGGAATGTTGGGAATTTTAAAAGCTGGTGCAGCTTACCTTATTTTAGACCCAACTTATCCATCTGAGCGTTTAAATTTTATGCTAGAAGACGCTCAAATTTCTCTGGTATTAACTCATAAACAGGAACAAAAGCGGTGGGAAAAGTCAAATTTAGAAATTATTTATTTAAATGAAATTTACCAAGAAAATGAGCAAATTTCGGACAACCCTACCGTTAATGTTTCAACAAATAATCTAGTTTATGTGATTTATACTTCTGGATCAACCGGCACCCCCAAAGGCGTTGAAATAGAACATCACAGCTTGCTAAATCTCATTTTTTGGCATCAAAAACAGTTTTCCGTTTCGCCAAATGACCGCGCCACGCAAATAGCAGGAATTGCCTTTGATGCTTGCGTATGGGAAATTTGGCCTTATCTAACTGCCGGTGCTACCCTCTATTTTCCCGATAATGAAACGCGGCTTTCTCCTTATAAATTGCGAGATTGGCTAATAGAAAAACAAATCACAATAACATTTTTGCCGACACCTTTGGCAGAGAAAATATTGCAATTAGAATGGCCGGTTAATACAGCATTACGAATTTTGCTCACCGGCGGCGAAAAATTGCACCAATATCCTTTAGCATACCATCCGTTTAAACTTGTCAATAATTACGGCCCCACAGAAAATACAGTTGTCACAACTTCTGCCATAATTCCTGTTAAAAACAACCCCGAAAGATCACCTACAATTGGCCGGCCTATTGCCAACACTTGTGTTTATATATTAGACAAACATTTGCAGCCGGTGCCAGTTGGTATCCCCGGAGAATTATACATCAGCGGTGAGGGTTTAGCCAGAGGCTATCGCCACCGGTCAGAATTAACCACAGAGCGATTTATTTGGCTCTCAAAAAACAACATTGTACCCCCAACAAAACTTTATAAAACAGGAGACTTAGTACGCTATTTACCCGATGGAAATCTGGAATTTTTAGGCCGCACAGACGAACAAGTAAAAATTCGAGGTTTCCGTATTGAATTAGGAGAAATAGAAGCCCTATTAACTCAGCACCCCGCCGTCCAGCAATGTGTTGTAATAGCCGCTGAAAATGCCCAACAAGATAAGCGTTTAATAGCTTATCTTGCCCTCAATTCCGAACTAATCAACCACCACTTTAAGCAATTACAAGAAGAGCATATATCCCAATGGCAAATGCTCTATAACGATACTTATAAACAACCGGCAGCCGACAGCAACCCAGACTTTAATATTATCGGTTGGAATAGCAGCTACACCGGCCAACCCATACCCTCACAACAACTGCAAGAATGGGTAAATAATCAAGTCGCGGAAATTTTAGCATTACAGCCAAACAAAGTATTAGAAATTGGTTGTGGCACGGGCTTATTATTGTTCCGAATTGCGCCGCACTGCACGGTATATTACGGCACAGATTTTTCCTTGCCATCTCTTAACTATATTCAACAACAATTGCGAGAGGGAAACTTAAATCATGTAACTTTGCTTCCGCAAATGGCAACAGATTTTAATCAAATAGAAAACAGCGCTTTTGATGCAGTCATTCTTAACTCAATTGTCCAATACTTTCCCAGCATTGATTACCTTTTAGAAGTAATAGGAAAAGCCATAAAAGCAACAGCCCCAAGCGGGTTTATTTTCATCGGAGATGTGCGGAATTTGCAAACTTTAGAGGCTTTTCATACAGCCGTGCAACTGTATCGCGCCGAACCTTCTCTGAGTTGCAAACAGTTACAGCAGCGCGTACAATTGCAAATTTTTCAAGAAAGTGAGTTAGTGATTGCTCCAGATTTTTTCCTGGCATTAAAACAACATTTTCCCCAAATAAGCGGTGTAAAAATTGAACTGTTACGAGGAAGTTTTCACAATGAGCTAACGCAGTTTCGTTATAATGTCATTCTCCAGATAGTCGGTGAAATTGAAACTTGCAAAAATGAGGAATTCGTTTCTTTTCAGCCGGCTTTGACAGTTGCAGAAGTGCATCAGTTTTTATTAGAAAAGCAGCCGGAATCTTTGCGGGTAGCCGGTGTGCCGAATCCCCGAATTACCGCCGCACTGAAAGCCGCAGAATGGCTGCAAACAGAGAAATTTAAAACAGCCGGCCAATTGCAAAATGCCGTGCAAAAACTCCAGAATAGCGGAATAGATCCGCAAGAATGGTGGGATTTAGATATACCCTATATTGTCAACATTAAACCGGCAGAGAAAGACAGCTATGATGTAACCTTTGTGCGCGGCGATGCCCTAAAATTTATCCCCCAAGAAAATGCTAAAAAAATGCGTCCTTGGCATACCTACGCCAATAATCCCTTACAAGCAAAAGCAGCGCGTCAAGTAGTACCACAATTGCAAACATATTTAGCAGAAAAACTGCCAGAATATATGATACCGGCAGCTTTTGTAATCTTGCAATCTTTCCCCTTGACAGCCAATGGCAAAATAGATCGCCGCGCTTTAATTACTCCCGATTTAATTAACATAGAAGTCGCAGGAAATTATGCACCGCCGCGAACAGAAATAGAGCAAATATTAGCAAAAATTTGGGCAGAAATTTTAGGAATAAAACGAGTTGGAGTCCGCGATAACTTCTTTGAATTAGGAGGTCATTCGTTGTTAGCAACTCAGCTTGTTTCCAGAGTGCGCGACACTTTGGGGATAGAGTTACCTTTGCGGCAGGTATTTGAAGCCCCCAAGATTGCCGAATTAGCCAAAATTATTGACAATATTAAACAAAGTAGTACCCAAACAAAAACCCCTGCTTTAGTACCCATTTCCCGCGAAAGCCGGCGTATGAAATTGTCATCTTTAAACAAAGAAAACCAAAAAAATAATGGTAGTTGAAAAAAATACAAATTCCCTCCCCGATCAAGAAACAGAAGTTTTTATCTTCCCCGCATCCTTTGCCCAAAACCGGCTTTGGTTTCTCAACCAACTAGCACCAGCCAACCCATTTTACAACGTCACAGCCGGCCTACAAATCACCGGCCCCCTCAACATAACAGCCCTCCAACAAACCCTCAACGAAATTATCCGCCGGCACGAAACATTACGCACCACATTTGTAATGCAAAACGGCCAACTACTGCAATTAATTCACCCCAACCTAACCCTCCCCCTCCCCATCATCAACCTGCAAAATATTCCAGCCACCGAACAACAAAAACAAACCCAAAAAATAGCCACAGAAGAAGCAAAAAAACCTTTTGACTTAGCCACCGGCCCCCTATTCAAAACCACCCTTTTACAACTCAGCGAAGCCCAATTTATCCTCCTTTTAAACCTACATCATATTGTCGCCGATGGTTGGTCAATTGGCGTTTTAATTCAAGAATTCGCCACCCTCTACACAAACTTTCAAAAAAACCAACCTTTAACACTCCCCCAACTACCCCTCCAATACGCCGACTTTAGCGAATGGCAGCGTCAATATTTGCAAGGAGAAATATTAGAAACCCAGCTAAATTATTGGCAACAAAAACTCAAAGAAATAACCCCCCTTAACCTCCCCACAGACCGGCCCCGACCCCCCCTTCCAACCTACAAAGGAGCAAAACAACACCTCACACTCTCTCCCCCTTTAACACAAGCCCTAAAAACCCTAAGTCGGCAACAAAACGTCACCTTATTTGTCACCCTCCTTGCCGCATTTAAAACCTTACTTTACCGCTATACACAACAAGAAGATATCACCATAGGTTCCCCCATAGCCAACCGCAACCAAAGCGAAATAGAACCATTAATCGGTTTTTTTGTCAATTCATTAGTTTTGCGAACAAACTTAACCGGCAACCCAACCTTTCAGGAACTATTAAACCGCGTCAAACAAACAACAATCGAAGCCTACACCCACCAAGATTTACCCTTTGAAAAATTAGTAGAAAAACTCCAACCAGAACGAGATCCCAGCCGCAACCCCCTATTTCAGATAAGCTTTAGTCTGCAAAACACACCCATACAAACCTTGCAATTACCAGAGCTAACTTTGCAACCTTTAGAAATAGAAACCGGCACAGCCAAACTCGATTTAGAATTTCACATCTGGGAAGAATTAGAAATTATTAAATGTCAAATAATTTACAGCACAGATTTATTTAATCAAAACACAATCGCCCGCATGGCAGAGCATTTTCAAACTTTACTCCAAGCCATTGCAGCCCACCCAAACCAACCCCTCAGCCACCTCCAAATTTTAGCACCAGACGAACAACATCAAATTTTAATAAAATTCAATCAAAATCAATTTCAGCCCACCACTCCAAACAATCAGAAACTATTTCATCAACACTTTGAAACCCAAGTAGAAAAAGCCCCAGAAGCCGTAGCAATAGTTTGGGAAAACCAGCAAATAACCTATCGGCAACTCAACAATAAAGCCAACCAAATCGCCCACCACTTGCAAAAATTAGGCGTTCTTCCAGATGTTTTAGTGGGTATTTGTCTTGAACGTTCTCCAGAACTCATCGCCGCCTTATTAGGCATTTTAAAAGCAGGTGGTGGTTATCTTCCTTTAGATCCCAACTACCCAGAAGACCGGCTCAAATTTATCCTCGAAGATACGCAAATATCTTTATTAATAACCCATAGTTCCTTAGCCCCCACCTTTAACCATATTGAAGAAAATAAAAAAACCAAATTATCAATAATTTGCATCGATAAACCCCTAGAAAAAACAACTCAAAAAAACCCAACCACCAACCTCACCCCAGACAATCTAGCCTATGTAATTTACACCTCTGGATCAACCGGCACCCCCAAAGGAGTATTAATAGAACATAGAGGATTAAACAACTTAATACAAGCCCAAAAACAAATATTTAACCCCCAACCCCATCACCGCATTTTGCAATTTGCCTCCCTCAGTTTTGATGCCTCAATATTTGAAATTGTCATGGCCCTAGCAAACGGCGCAACCCTCTATTTAGGCAAAAAAGAATCCCTCTTACCCGGACAGCCCTTAATCTCATTTCTAAAGCGGCATTCCATCACCCACATCACCCTCCCCCCCGCAGTCCTCAAACTTTTACCCAACGACGAATTACCCGCCCTGCAAACTATTATTTGTGCCGGGGAAACTTGCACCCCAGACATCGTAAAAAAATGGGCAACAAACCGCACATTTATTAACGCTTATGGCCCCACAGAAACCACAGTTTGGGCAAGTTTTGCCGAAATTATTGATACTAGCAAAAACCCACCCATAGGCCGGCCAATTCCCAACACCAAACTGTATATTTTAGACAAAAATTTACAGCCAGTCCCCGTAGGAATCCCCGGAGAATTATACATTAGTGGAGCCGGTGTAGCCAGAGGATACCTCAACCGGCCCGCATTAACAGCCGAAAAATTTATTTCCCTCAGTCCCCCATTCCCAATTCCCAATTCCCCATCCCCCATTTACAAAACCGGCGACCTCGCCCGCTATTTACCAGATGGAAACATAGAATTTTTAGGACGCATAGATCAACAAGTAAAAATTCGCGGCCACCGCATCGAATTAGAAGAAATTGAAACCCTATTAACTCAGCATCCAAACATCAAACAAACCGCCGTAATTGTCCTAGAAAATCCCGACAGCAACAAACGCCTAATCGCTTACACAACCCATCATCAATTCCCCGCACCCTCACCCCAAGAATTGCGGAACTTTCTTAAAGAAAAACTCCCTCAATTCATGCTACCAAATACCTTTATTTGCATCGATTCCTTCCCCCTAAATTCCAATGGCAAAATCGACCGGCACCGCTTAACCTCACCCGAATTTTTCAACAATACCTCAGACAATAAAACCTTCATCGCCCCACGCACCCCCGCCGAAATAAACCTAGCAAAAATTTGGGCAGAAATACTAAACACCCAGCAGATCAGCATTACCGATAACTTTTTTGAAGCCGGTGGCGATTCCCTCACCGCCGTCAAGCTTTTAGACCAAATTCGCACCACATTTAACCGCGACTTCCCCCTATCTTTTCTCTTCTTAAACCCCACATTAGAAGCCTTAGCAAAAACCCTTACCTTAGAAAAACCTAATCTTTCTTGGTCGCCCTTAGTTCCCCTGCAAACCCAAGGAAAAAAACCGCCATTTTTCTGCGTTCATCCCATCTTTGGCGTAGTTTTTCCCTATTATGAATTAGCCTTTCATCTCGGCAAAAATCAACCCTTTTACGCCCTCCAACCCAAAGGAATTGATGGCCGGCACCCACCCCTCACCACCATAGAAGAAATGGCAGCTTTTTACATACAAGCGATGCAAACCGTCCAACCAAAAGGGCCGTATTATATAGGAGGGTGGTCTTTTGGTGGATTAGTAGCCTTTGAAATGGCACAACAACTACAAAAAGCCGGCGAAAAAATAGCTTTATTAGCCCTACTTGATACCCAAGCGCCGGTCAGTACAAATAAACCCTCGTTGTGGCAAAGTTGCAAATTTCTTTTCACCACCGTATCCCGCTATATTTGGCCTTTTTTCTTAGATTATTTTTCCCTCACTACTCTTTCTGACAACCCCAAAAATAAAAAATCTGCCCTCAAATTTTCCCAAATACTTAACCTCATCTCTAACGATTCAAAACAGCAAATTTTCCGAGAACTAGCACTGCGTCCCATCTTCCCTGTATTTTGGGCAAATAATCAAGCCACCCTTAACTACACACCCGAAATTTATCCAAACCGAATTACCCTTTTTAAATCAAATCAAGAAAGCTTAAACAACACAGATTCAACCCTTGGCTGGAGTCATTTAACCACAGAAAGAGTAGACATTCTTGAGATTCCAGGTAATCATTTAACTATGGTGAGAAAACCTCATGTAAAAATCCTAGCGGAGCAACTAAAAAAATGTATGTAGTTGCCATTCACGCTTTCTTTGCATAACCTAAATGCAAAAGCGCTAAATAGCAACTACACACATAAGAAAACTGTTTTTACCCGGCCTCAATTTCCCCCTCATTAACAACCCGCCGGCGAACCGAATAAAAACTAGCAATCATCCCCACAACCAACCACCAAAGCGTACTAACCTCTGGCCGGTACCAAACCGTATCAACAAAACCATGACTCAACATACCCAACATAGAAGCCACAGCAGCCATCAACCAAAAAGCATCAACACTCCTCAAATCTCGCAAACGTAAAAACTGCACACGAGCCTGATTAAAAGTCACAATCAACAACCAAACAAAACAACTAAAACCAATCAAACCAGTTTCCACAGCCACCTCAAGCCAAATAGAATAAGCACTCAAAGCACTAAACTTAGGCTTCATAAAAAGCGGATAAACCTGATTAAAAGCCACATTTCCCGGCCCAATTCCCAAAATAGGATGAGCCCGAATCATTTGGCGCACCGACTCCCAAACATTAATCCGAAAATTATTACTACTATCTTCCCGTCCTGCAAACATACTAAAAATCCGATCCCTCACCGGCTCAACCAAAACCACAGCCACCACCAAAATAGCAGCCAAACCCCCCAAAGTTGCCGGCACACCCCACCGGCGCCAAACCGGCGGCAAATCAACACTAAACCACAAAACCAACAACAAAATCATTGCCAACAAAGCAACCGCAAAACCAATCCAACCCCCCCGACTATAAGTTAAAACCAAACAACCAGAATTTAACAAAAACATAGTCAAAGCCAGCAACTTTGGCCCCCAACCACGCCAAACAAAAAACGCCGCCAAACTAAAAGCAACCGCCGGCACCAAATACCCAGCCAAAAGATTAGGATTCCCCAAATAACTATAAACCCGCGTCACATTTGCAGTCGAAGAAGTAGGATCAGTCCAAGTAGCCAAAGCTTCCACCTTAAAAAACCACTGACGAATCCCATAAGCACTTACCACAAGAGCAGCGTGCAAATAAACAGCAATCAACCAAGAACGAATACGCGGCGAACGAAGAAGCCGAGAAAGCAAAGCAAAAATTATCAAATAAAGAGTTAACTTAGTCCAGCCAGAAAAAGCAGCCTTCCTCACCGGCGAAACAGCCGTAGCCACCGTCGCCACACACCAATAAAGCAAAACCATCCAATGAACAGGAGTTACCCCAACCCCAGAATCATCAGACAACGTAAGCAAAAGCCAAAAACCAGCACAACAAAGCAGCAGAATCCCCAACAAATCATTACTAGAAAACGGAGCCAATAAATAAACACAAGAGACAATAGAAGCCGCAATTACATCTCCCCACTGCATCAGAAAACTACTTTCTCGCCACCGGCGCAGAGGGCGATTGACAAACCCAAAAAGTAAACTAGAATTTTGCCACCCCTGTAGCAAAAAATTCTCCAAAGATAAACGTTGCCAAATAGAAAACATAGTGCTAATAAAAGTAAAATTTCCGTCCACACAAAAAAGTCAACCGTCAAAAATCATTCAAACCAGAGATCCTGAGCCCATGACAATTGACTTTTAACATAATGACCCATAACAGTTGACTAACCCAACTCCGGTAAACTCACCACATAACGATATCCTGCTTCCGGCGAACCCTGAACAGAAATTTCACCCCGGTGAAGTTCCGCCAGCAAGCAACTCAACAGAAGACCCAAACTTTCACGCGACCGGTGGAATGCACTTCGCCCCTGGTTTGCTATCGTAGAATGCCGGTGAGACTCTAATTTTTCTGAATTTACAACCTCCTCAACCGCCACACCATTTCCCATCCCCCCCATCGGCAGCCTATACTCACCCTCAGACAACACCTTAGTCTCCGACTCATCCAAAAGAGCCGGCCCAACCACACGGTCATTTAGCGAACAAGAAGACAACGCCGCCAGAGGTAAACCCTCCCCCAGCCAAGGATGAGACACCCAGACCGTGAGATGGAGACGCTGCATTTTCCGCGAAACATGAATGCGAACAATACTACCCGCAGAAGAAGACTCAATCACACAAAAAATCAAGTTATAGAGCAACTGCTGAACTTTCAGTTTATCCAACACCCAGATGCGATTTCCCGGTTCCACCGTCAAGCGAATTTCTTGTTCACGCCGGTTCAAGTCTTGCTCCAAAGAATTAATTACCTTAGAGCAAAGCATCTCCACATCCAGCGGACTCTGGTGCAGAGCTTCCCCACTGTCGTCAAGTTCCATCAAAGCCAAAACCTCATCCACCAGCGAAAGCAAATACTTACCGCTATCGTGGATAATACCGAGATATTCCTGCTGCTTATTCGTCAAAGACCCATAAATTCCCCGGTTGAGTACACTTGCCATCCCCAACACCGAAGTTAAAGGCGTTCGCAGCGCCTCAGTCACACGAGTGATCATTTGCGTTTTAATGCTTTTGAAACCCTCATTCGGGTTGGAAGCTGCACCCAGCCTAATTTCTGGGCCTAGCACCATCGCCGAAGCAACTTCAGGCACCGGCATCGAAGCCAGCAACGACAGGCGCTCAAATTCACTCATACAAAGGCGAGCCGTCATTTCCAAAAATTGAATTTCTTTTGAACTAAAATAGCGCGGAGCCAGATCCATCACCGCCAACGTTCCTAAACACTTGCCCGTTGAACTCAGCAATGGTACCCCCAAATAAGCACGAATACCGACCTCCTGCACCAAAGCAACCTGAGCAAGATCCGGGTAAGCCGCCGTATCGCGGATCGCCACAACCTGCCGGTTTTCGATCACCGTCTTACATAAACTCTCATCGCAAGATAAATAAACCGTCCCCGATCCTCGTTTGATAGGCATCAAGTGGGGCAACCCCTCAGCAGCCAAAACCCAAACCCGGTTTTGATCGAGCCATCCCACAATCGCAATGGGAATCTCTAAAAACTCAGCCGCCGCTTTCGACGCTTGTTCAAAAGCCGGACACGGTTGCCCTTCTAAATAGCCATTATCTTCTAGCGGCTGACCAAGACGGTAGTTTTGCAGTGCTAGCGCACTTAAACAATCCTCTCTACTCACTTTTTTCTTTTCCTCTGCCAACAAGCGATGGATTAAGTTGCGCTTTATAAGTATTACAAACGCTGGATCGGGAAAATGATCTTGTCGCGCCATCCTCTCACCATTTCCCGCGCCGGTGTACCCAGCGAGGCTCAAGAGCAACCACCGGCCGGTATGGCCATTGTTACTGCTCACCGGCGATATTTTTTTTCCAAATTTACCCCCCACAACAGATGTAGGCTAAGCGCTTATCACTTTATGGGGAAGTTGACTTACATTCATCTTTCCCTAAGTAGCAACTCTTTTAACAATCGCTCCAGGGATTTCTCGTTTGGGCGCTTACAAATATTTCTTCAACGCAACAAAATCTCTTTGCTTTCCCCTGACCTTTCCTCTCAATCTCGCTCTAGCGCTTAAGCCTCAATTTTAAATGCTCACTGGCTGGTTATTTCATAGCCATAACAACTTACAAAACCCGCCAATGGTTGGGTATGGCTAAATTTTAAATTTTACCCATCACCCATTACCAAGTTCTTAAAGAGACGACTGCCAACAAGGGTGATTTAACAATTTTTCCATCGTTCTCACCCCCCGCAGTTGGTTCGACAGCGGTAAATGCCCTCTCGGTGCGCTCAGGTTCCAGGTAAACTGTTGCGGGTAGCGCGTCCAGTTGTTGCCGTTTTTCCAACCAATTTTAGGCCAGAATTTATCCCAGTTTTTACTTAAAGATAGCCACATTTCCCTCTGGACTCTATAGCCAAATTTTCCTTCCGAATAAACAAACCACAGTTTGTCAATGGTTTGTAAATCGCCCCCCGGAATGTTATCTATTTCGGTGAAATACAGCCATTTTCGGGTAACGGCTCCTTCCCCTGCTAATTGGCACAGCAATTGTATCGTTAGCCGGTCGGCTGCTTCAAACTCACAGCGAGCAAGCAACTCAAACAAAGGTTTGTAATCGATATCTCGCTCAGAAAACAGAGGAATGACACCACAAGGAAAGTGGCTTGTTAAAAATTCAGTGACTTTCGGTTGTTTTGACTGCAAAAGCATTTGATAAGCTTTGCCGGCGGCTGGTGTTACCGATTGTTGGGAAAGCTCACTTAAAAATTGCATCAAAATCTCCACAGCCGCCTCGCTAGGGTTGGCGAACTGTTGGAGAAGTTGGATCTGAGTTTTTTCGGGAGCCGTCCTTAACTGGGAGCTAAGGCCGGTCAGATCGTCATAGGTTTGTGGTGCGGGAGATGCAGTATTTTCTCTCATGTAAAGCTCTCTGCGATTCGCAGTTCAGCTATTAACCTTTACTATTGGAGCTTTGACTAATTGTACAATCAACCTCGCTCCACTCTATACTTTCCTATATAGCCTTGACAAAAAGCCTGCATTATGATTTTTTATCAAGCCGACTCAATGACATTCCTGTCAACAGCGGACTGTCAAGCCGGTTGAGCAAATTCTTACCAAAGGTAAAGGTGGCGACTCTTGGCATATCTGGAGAAACCTCGGTTTCTAGCCGGACAATTTTAAAGCATCGAAAACTGAAAAAAGCGTTTTTTTGTTAAATTTTTTCACCTAGCCAGCAATGATTTTTGTGGTGCTGCTCATCAACCAAGTGAGCGCAGAAACCCTGATTGCGATCTAGATCACCAACCACCAAGATAACAATCACAGCTTTTAGCAGTTTAATATCACTTCTACTGTCCTCTCTAAGAGGCACTATCAATTTAGAGGAATAATTCTCGGAGAATAGCCGCTACCAAGACAGCCAAGGAGAGAAACCCATGTTAGAAAAAGTCATTTTGGCAACTACCCTCACATTTTTGCTCAATTTGTTTTTAGCATTGAGTGTACCTTCCTCGGTATCAAAAACTAATTTAAGGTTGAACTGGCTCCCAGAACAAACACCACACAAACCTGCTCAGCTTGCGGATAATCCCAAAGCTTCCCAAATATTTTAAACCCTGTAAAATAGTTTTTGTAAAAAAGACATCTCCGCAAACTCTCAAAGCTGCTCTCTGACTAGCTTTTTTTCTTTAAGTAAAGGCACAGATGATTAACTAGCCTACACCATAAAATAAGGGTTTGAGTTTATTGCTATTGCTAACTCAGCTAAAAAAATCGAGGAATTTGCCTGATTTTTATGAGGAGATAACAGAAGCTTTCACGACTGGTAAAATAAGGGATTTAATTCGGAGTCTCACTAATCCACAAATTGTCATAATGACTAGTTTATACTCCTTAGGAATTAACCTAAATCTTTCTTGAACAACTCGAAATATTTTGAGCAAACGAATTTGGTGTTCAACACATATTCGGTGGCTGGAAAAAATTTTATTCTCTTGTTTCTGCTCTTTGGTTAACTTTCCCTTTCTTGGTCTTTTAATTGGAGTCTCAATTAAATCTTCCCCCTTCTAAGCTAAATCTCCTTTAAACTTTTGTTCGGGAGCACAGCTGTCGCGGTTTTCTCGAAATAAAGTTATATCACTTTTTGATCCAGGCTCATCTGTTATAACATCCAAAATCTCTTTGCCGTTTGGTAAGACAATAATTTGAGTTTTAAATGTATGATTACTTTTCTTGCTTGAATAATACTTTCCCTGTTCGGTCTGAGTTCCAGGTCTTTCCCTGACTTGTTCATAGCTATCAACAATTAATTCATAAGCTGTGAGTATTTCTTTAACCATCTAATAGTCGGAATCTTTTTATTTACTTGTTCAAGTAAACTACATGGTAGTAATTCTACTCTTTTGTGGTAGCCAGTAATTAAATGTATCATTGGCTGTTGTTTCAGTAGAGACGAACTGCTGCGAACGTCTCTACTAACTGGATACCAAGAAGTTGAAATGTGGTCATTTGTCTTAAATACACTAAAGTCAAAATTATTTGTTCTTCTGTAGATAACTTGGGTTTACGGCCACCTCCAGCCGAGATAATTCTTATTTTCTTTGATTCGGCGAGAATTTGTTTTTTTTGATGTAACTTTTCGGCATTTTGAATTAATGATTGTAGCTCAGGATACCCGACACCAATTAATCGTTGTGTTTCTTGAGGGTTCTTGTTTATATGCTCTAGTATAGAACTCCTAAGTTTGGTGGAAAAAACTGTTATTATATTCTTTATATCAGAAAATGATACTATAGCAGTCCTAAATAGGTCATAACCAGAAATGTTGAATGTTGTTACAAAACTTTACACAAATGATTATAATACGCTTATCAAGGGTTAAAATGTCAACATCGCATAATATCTTCCATCCAATGGACATAACTAATTTTTTGGCACATACAAGCCTGTAAATAGCGAAACTTATCTAACATTTTATTACCCCATTCTTGGGGAGTCGATACAAGTTGTAAAATCAGATAGGCTATGAGACTGGCATAAATTTGTATGCCAATCCCATTGACATTTTTACTGATTAGTCTATCCAATTTTAGGTGCATTTTTAAAAATTTCCATAACAATTCAACTCCCCAACGTAAGCGATAAATATCTCTAATTTCATCATCGGTGACTGCCGCCTCCCCATCTCTAGGTAAATTAGTAACTAAGCGAAATTCCGTTTTAGTTTCTACATCGCAAAAATTCACAACTCTATTAGCTTCGGAAGATGAGCCAATTTTTATTAATCCCCTTTCTTCGTCAATTTCGAGTTTCCAATTATTTTTAATTCGCAAGACAAAATATTTGTCTTTTTGGACTGCGAATTCTATTAAATCTAGTCCGGCAAATCCCTATCCATTACACCAACTCCATTTGGAGGCAATTCAGATATCATTTTTGAGCCAAATTTATAATCATGTGTATCTCCAAAATTTACCAAGCTCTCTTCTAAACTTCCCTTAGACAAATTTAGAGAACTAAAAAGTTTTACTTGATGATATCCTAGAACCCATAGTAATTTACTCGTTAAGGTAATCACGGTTGAATCAATTGGACATATAGCGTATTTATCCCGGAATTTAGTAGGAACTTTTTTCTGGACTAACCGATTCAGTTGAGCATAAATTTTCTTAAATATTTCATGGCTTCTGTGAGTGTTGGCCTTGGAAAATGTTGAAATTCTTACGTCAATCCCTGTATTATTTAACCTTTTAAATAAGTCCCTCATACTCGCGCGAGCTATTATCGAGGGCATAAGCCAACCAACACTCAACATACAGGCGGCTGTTCAAAACCGGATAATCATTTTTAGGCAAAATTTTGAGGATGTCTTTGACAATCTGCGGAAATGAATTTACAATCATTATTAATCATTTATTTTAATTGTTCGCCCAAAGTTTACCATATTTTGGGCGTTTTTTTTAACCTCGTTCTTAACATTCAACACTTCTGGGTCATAACAGGTATAGTATTAATTGGTGTCTAAATTAAAAAATGAACATGGAAATTATTTCTGAGTTAAATGATTTTATTAATCACACGAAAGAAGCTAGAGAAATAAAAAGAGCTTTAGCTGTCAAAATGATTTTAAAAGGAAAATCCTACCATGAAATCAAAGAATTATTACAAGTTTCTCATAGTTTTATTAGTTTGTGGAAAAATCAAGCTCTGTTTTTCGGAGTAGAGAAGACATCTCCAAAAACAATTAAAGCCTTTGTGTAACTAGGTTGTATGACGTAAATGCAATCATCCTAAATTAGCGGCTCTGTACGCTATAATAAGGCTTTGAGATATTTATTGTTGATAATTAAGCCAAAATATCTAGTTATGTGCGTTGATTTTAAACTGATAATGTAGCAGATATTTATCATGGTAATATTAGCGCTCTAATTCGCCACCTTACTATTCCACAAATCGTCAACACTACTTGCTCATATTTTTGGGGATTCAACCTAAATCTTTCTTGGACAAGTCGAAATATTTTGAGCGAACGAATTCGATGTTCAACAAAGATTCTTTTAGCCGAAAATGCTTTGTTTTGTTCTTTTTCTTCAGTTGTTAATTCTTGATTTCTGAGTTTTTTAATGGGAGTTGTAATTAAAGCTTCTCCAACGTAAGCTTTATCTCCCTTAAATCTTTGTTGAGGGTCAAACTGTGAGCGTTCTTCTCGGAATAAAGTTATATCGCTTTTAGGTCCAGGTTCCCCGGCCACAACATCAACGATATCTCTACCATTTGGCATAATAATTATTTGAATGCATGAAGGTATGATTACTCTTCTTGCCTGAAAAGTATTTTTTTTGTTCATCCTTATCTCCAGGTCTCTCTCTGACTTGTTCGTAGGTAGCTACTATTAATTCATATTCTGTGAGTATTTCCTTAACTATTTCATAGTCAGCAGCGTTTTTTTTTACTTGTTCTAGTAAGCTACATGGTAGCAATTCTCGCAATTGAGGCAACCAATAGTTAAATGTATTATTAGCTGTAGACTCACTTACTCCAAACTGGATTCCCAGAAGTTGAAATGTTGTCATATGCCTCAGATAGACCAATGTTAAAATTATTTGTTCGCCCAACGAGAGTTTTGGTTTTCTACCGCCTCCACCAGCAATAATTCTAACTTTTTTTGATTCGAGTGAAGCTTGTTTTTTATGATGTAATCGTTCCGCGTTTTGGATTAATTGTTGTAACTGTTCATAATCCAAACCAATTAATCGCTGTGTTTCTTGAGGATGCTCTTCAATATGATTTAGTATGTCGCTCATGTTTCTGTGTCAAAAAAGCTTTATGATGTGATATTACCACGAACTGTTACTATTTTGGAGATGTCTAGAGTTTAAAATTACAGTATAAAGGAACTAAAGGTAAATTAAACCCGAAGAAAAAAGCCAAGTTATTTGCTGGTTAAGAGAACAAGAACATCCAAGATTATCAGATTTAAAAAAATATTTAGAACAAGAGTATAAAGTTATCTATAAATCGAATCAAAGTTATTATGCTTTGATGGCAGAAGCAAAAATCAGTTGGAAAAAAAACTCAAAAAAAGAATCCGGCAAAAAACGAAGAACTCGTGGAAGCTAAAAAAAAAGAAATCACTGAAAAATTAGAGAGATGGAAAGAAGAAATAGAAAGTGGAGAACTTGTGGTGTTTATGGTTGATGAATGCCATTTACTTTGGGGAGACATTTTAGGCTATGTATGGGGTAGAACAGATCAACGAATAGAAATTCCCATTAAAAATGAAAAAAATCGAGTAGAGACGTTCCGGCGTAACGTCTCTACTTATGGAGCATTAGACTAGAGAATGAAAGAGTTTATTGTCGAAGAATACGAGAGGGGAAATACAGAAAATACGATTAAGTTCATCAACTATTTACGCTCAAAAAGAAAAGGAAAAAGATTAGCTATATTTTGGGATGGAGCCACTTACCATGACTCAAAAGTATTTCGGGAATATTTAAGTATAGTAAATGAAGGGTTATTAGAAGAAGAATGGATAATTACTTGTCATAAATTCGCCCCTAATGCTCCAGAACAAAATCCCCTAGAAGATATTTGGCTACAAATTAAAAGCTTTATCAGACAATTCTACCATTTATGTAAATCTTTTAAAATAGTCAAGTGGCTATTTAAGTTTTTTGCTGATGGTCAAATATTTGATTTCCCGAAACTTTCAGAGTAGGGAATTTTTTCACGACCTATTTAGGATTGCTATATTTCGGGGATGACTAAAAAACAACTTAAAACTGCTAATTTTAAAATTCCTTAAAATATATTTAGACCGCCTCTAATTTATTTATCAAAAAACGGTATGGGCAATTAAGATTGGCTACCGCCATTATCGAGGGGTAAACCACGATTTTGATTGCCCATACAACACTTTTTCTTATCATTTACAATTACTATAGATACTAACCAAAATATAAAATTTCCATGCTCGGCAACCTCTGAGAATGACACTCTCACAGAATTAAGGAATGAAAAATAAATAACTTAATGAATTACTCTGGTTGGGGGACGGCTCGATAATTCCATTTGGGCAAATATT